>NZ_JBHNYP010000002.1:0-122419 GCF_054960655.1 Micrococcus sp. PSi08
CCTAGCGTGGGGCCATGACGGATTCTCCCCTGCACCTCGACCACCCCGACGCCCCCCGCATCATCGTGCTCGGCGCGACGGGCTACGCCGGATCCCTCGTCGTGGACGCCCTCGTGGCCCAGGGCGCACGGCCCGTGCTGGCGGGCCGAAACCGGGACTCGCTCCAGCACGCGGCGAGGCGGCACGACGGGCTGGAGGTCGCCGTCGCCGACGCCGGGGACCCCGCCTCGCTGAGGGCCCTGGTCACGGAGGGCGATGTGCTGGTCTCCACGGTCGGCCCCTTCGAACGCTACGGCCGACCGGTCGCCCGCGCCGCCGCGGAGCGGGGCGCGCACTACGTGGACTCGACCGGTGAGGTCGGCTTCGTGAAGGACCTCAAGGCGGACCTGGACGCCACCGCCCGACGCACGGGCGCCACCCTGCTGCCCGCCCTCGGCTTCGACTACGCGCCGGGCATGCTCGCGGGCGGGCTCGCGCTGGCGCAGGCCGGTGGACGCGCACGGTCCCTGCAGATCGGCTACTTCGCCGACGGCGAGCTGGACCCGCGCGTCGACCTCAGCCACGGGACGCGCCAGACGATGGTGGACGCCCTCACCGAGCGGACGATCACGTGGCGCGGCGGGCGGCTGGCGACGACGGGCCCGGCCAGCCGGTCGGCCGTCTTCCGGGTCGACGGGCAGGACCGCCGCGGCGTGCTGTTCGGCGGCACGGAGTCCCTGTTCCTGCCGCGGATGCAGCCCGGCCTGGATGAGGTCGAGGTCTTCAACGGCTGGTTCCCGGCCCGGCCCACGCAGATCGGCGCCGCCGCCCTCGGCGCGGTGGGGTGGCTCCCCGGCGTCGCCCGCGGCGTGCAGGCCCTGCTGCGGCCCTTGGCCGGGGACCCGGGTGGCCCCGACGCCGCAGACCGGGCCCGCACGGGCTCCCGGGTCGGGGCGATCGCGCGCGACGCCGCCGGCCGCGTCGTCGCGGACGTGCACCTGCGCGGCCCCAACGCCTACACGTTGACCGGGGACCTCATGGCCTGGGGCGCCCGGCAGCTCGCCGCAGGCCGGGCCCTCGAGGCCGGCGTCGTCAGCCCGATCCAGGCGTTCGGCCTCGACGACTTCGAGACGGCCTGCGCCGCGGTCGGCCTGGTGCGGGCATGATCCCGACGACTGACCCCGCCCGTGGCCCTCAGCGGGGGCGACGCCGCGGGCGGCTGATCCAGGCCAGATAGGCGCTGCCGCCGGTCAGGGCGGCGCCGCCGGCGGCCACCACCGGCCCGGCGAAGCGGCCGAGCCGGTCCTTGTACGCCACGAGCACGTTCGTGCCGCCGGTGATCATCGCGGCCACCACCATGGCGGCCACCACCCGGTCGCCCGTCCGCTCGAGGCGCGTCACGAGCGGCTCGAGCTCGCTCGCGCGGACGGTGACGTCGATCCCGCCGTCGTCGATGCGTTCCATCACCTTGCGGGCGTACTCCGGCAGGTCGATGCCGAGCTCGGCCGCCGCGATCGTGGCCCGGCCGATCCGGCCCGCCACCCGCCGGGGGTCGAGGTGCTCCCCCACGAGGCGCAGGGCGAACGGGTCGAGCACGCGGGTGTAGTCGAAGCCGGGGTGCAGGCGGCGGCCGATGCCGTCCACGATGATCAGCATCCGCAGCAGCTGCACGAGCTCGGGCGGCAGGGACAGCCGGTGGCGCCGCACCAGGGCGAAGATCTCCGAGATCAGCTGCGCCACGCGGATGTCCTCGAGCTCGCGCCCCTCGAGGCGGCCGACGATCCGGGCCACCTCCAGCCGGAGCCGACGGCGGTCCACCGGGCCGCGCGGCGGGGCGATGTCCAGCAGGGCCCGCACCAGCCCGTCGGTGTCCTGCCGGGCCAGCGCCATGGCCAGGCCCGCGAACCGGCGTCGAAGGGACGGGGAGATCCGCCCCACGGAGCCGAAGTCGATGAACCCGACGGTCCCGTCCGGCTCGATGAACAGGTTGCCCGGGTGCGGGTCCGCATGGAACACGCCGTGCTCGAACACCATGGCCAGCAGCACGTCGGCGGCCCGGTACGCCAGCTCCTCCCGGTCGATGCCGGCGGCGTCGAGTCCGGCCAGGTCGTCCACGCGCAGCCCGGAGAGCTCCTGCATGGTCAGCACGCGCGAGGTGGTCAGGTCCCACTCGATCCACGGGAACCGCACGCCCGGGGTGTCCCGGAAGCCGGCGGCGATCTCCTCGCAGGCCCGCGCCTCCACCACGTAGTCGAGCTCGGCGCGCAGCGAGCGGTCGAACTCGTCCACCATGGCCGGCACGTCCAGGTCGGCGAAGGTCCGTGAGGCCCGCGACCACGTGGCCGCCAGCGTCCGCAGGATCTCCAGGTCCGCCTGGACCTGCTCCACCACACCGGGCTTGCGGACCTTCACGACGACGGCGCGCCCGTCATGCAGGCGCGCGCGGTGGGCCTGACCGATGGAGGCGGTGGCCAGGGGCGCCCGGTCGAACCAGGCGAACAGGGTGTCGACGTCGGCGCCGAGGTCCTCCTCGACCGTCCGGGCGACGGCCTCGAAGGGCACCGCCGACGTGCTGTCCGTGAGGCGGGCGAACGCCGCGCAGTAGGCCTCGGGGAACACGTCCGGGCGCGCCGAGATCAGCTGCCCGAGCTTCACGAAGGTGACGCCCAGCTCCTCGAACGTGCGCACGAACAGCTCGGGGCGGGCCTCGGCGTCGATGCCCAGGTGCGGCTCCCCCTCCTCGAGGGGCAGCCACCGGGAGAGCCCGGCCTGCACGGCCGTGGCCATGAGGCCGTTGCGGGCCATGACGTGGGCGATCTCGCGGTAGCGCTGCAGGTGGAGGGCCATGACGCCCACGCTACCGACCGCGCGGAGGGACGGGCCCCGCCGCTCAGTCCGCGTACCGGAGCATGCCCGGCCGGACCCGCGCGTCGGCCCCGATCCGCATCCCGTCCGCGAGCGCGCCCGCCGCCCACAGCTCCCGCAGCCTCGCCAGCACCCGGTCCCGCACGTCCCACGGGCTGAGGGTGTTGACGTTGATCTTGGTGGCGCCCTCGAAGCCGGCGAGTGTGGAGACGCGCCACTTGAGCATCACGCGCCACGGCATCGGGTCCGCGACGCCGGGCGGGCGGGTGTGCCACTCCTCGTTGGAGGGGACGTCCGGGCCGGTGGCCGCGTGGGCGGCGTGCAGCAGGTCGGAGACGGCGCGCAGCTCGGCCGCGGTCTGCCGCCACGGCTGCCCCACCGGGCTCGTGGAGTAGACCTCGACCGTCGGATACCGGTGACCGAAGCCGGCGAACATCACGGCGTGCTCGTTCGCGGCGATCATCAGGTCGTGCGCCACGGCCACGTCCAGCGCGGCCTGGTTGAACACCTGCGGGTCCTCGCGCAGCCGGTCCAGGGCGGCGACGTTCTGCGCGCCGACCTCGTCGATGGCCACGAGCTGCTTGTGCAGGTGGTCGAAGGAGGCGCCGGCGGGCTTGAGCCAGTTCTGGAACACGGAGACGTACCGCACGGCGGGCGTGGTCGCGTAGAGGTCCCGCATCGCGTCGGCGGTCAGGGCCATGAACGCGTGGTGCTCATCCGGGGTGAGGGTGCCCGAGGAGGCCAGCTGGTGGTCGTCCACGGCGCCGTCGACGAAGTGCCGCCGAGCGATCACGACGTCGTGCGTGCCGCCGAAGAATGCGGCCGACGCCCCGATCAGCTCCGCCTCGGACATCGCCGCCGCCTCCTCGGCGGAGCGGCCGGAGGCGCGCAGCTTCGCGGTGACGACGGCGCGCACGTGGGCGCGGCCGGCCTCGGTGGCCAGGTACTCGTCACGGCGGCGGCACGCGTCCGGGGGGAGCTCGTAGCCGTGGTTGAGACGCCAGTAGTCGTAGCTGAGGATCTCGAAGAGGTTGGGGACCCGGCGGAAGGCCGGGATCGTCTCCTCGAGCCGCTCCGCGGCCGGATGCCGCAGGATCTGCCAGGCCGGGGCGCCGTCGTCGGCCCTCGTGGAGACGATGCGTGACTTCTCCGGCGGCGTCTCCAGCATCCGGTGCTCGCAGAAGGCGCAGTGCCGGCCGTGCTGGGCGGGGTCGAGCGGCTGCGGGGCGGGCCGGACGAGGCCGAGCGGGCGGTGGCCGCGGCCGGGCACGGTCCAGACCTCGGTACCGGTGAAGGGGTTGCGCTGCTTGACGGTGCCGTCCGGCAGTCGGGTGAGGGGCTCGCTCACAGACGGGTGCACGAGGCCAGGATACGAGGCGGTGCCGGCCCGGGCAGGCCGGCGCCGACGCGCCCGCCGGTCAGAACTCGAGCAGCACCTTGCCCTTGGCATGGTGGGATTCGAGACGCTCGAACGCCTGCTCCCAGTCGGCCAGGGGGTAGCGGCTGTCCACGGTCACGGCCAGCTCGCCGGCGTCCACGAGCCGAACGAGCTCGGCCAGGCCCGCCCCGTCCGGATGCATGAGGAAGAACTCGTAGGTCACCCCGGCCTTCTTCGCGGCCCGGCGCACCTTCGCACTGGCCACCCGGGAGACGACGGCGGCCAGCGGCCGACGCGACGGGCGCGCGGTCTCACGAAGGCTGCCGGGGCTCGGCGGGCCCGCGATGGTCACCAGCCGGCCGCCGGGCTCGATCGAGCCGAGCAGCTCGGCCATCTGATCACCGCCGATGAGGTCGAACACCTTGTCGAAGCGTTCGCCCCCCTCTGCGACGGTGCGGGCGCGATAGTCGATCACCGCGTCGGCGCCGGCCTCGCGGACGTACGGCTCACCCGCCGCGGAGGCGGTCACGGTCACGTGCGCGCCGCGCAGGTGTGCCAAGCGCGTGGCGATCAGCCCGACGCCGCCGGCGGCCCCGGTGATCAGCAACCGCTCCCCGGGCTGCAGGTCCAGGTGCTCCGGGCCGAGTGCCTGCTGGGCGGTCAGGCCGGCGAGCGGCAGGCCGGCCGCGTCCGTCAGGGGCACGCGGGCGGGCGCGGCGGCCACCCAGTCCGCGCGCACCGCGGCCAGCTCGGCGAACGCCCCGTGGCCGGAGGGGTCCACGCGGGTGATCACCGCGTCACCCGGGGCGAACGCGGTCACCCCGGCGCCCACGGTCTCGACGATGCCGCTGAGCTCGTTGCCGGCGACCGTGGGGAAGTCGTCGGGGGCGATGGCCTTGAAGTCGCCTTCGCGATGCATCGCGTCGACGGGGTTGAGGCCGACCGCGCGGGTGCGGATCAGCACCTCGCCGGCGCCGGCCGTGGGGGCGGGGACGTCGGTGAGGGCCATGGCCTCACGGCCACCGTAGGACTGGAGGACGAGTGCTCGCATGCCGCCGAGCCTAGGCGCGCCGACCCGGAGTGCCGAGCCCTGTTCGCCGTCGTCGATCACGCAGGTCGGGCTCGGCGACTTCCGGCGTGATCATCCCCACGGCCACCCGTGACGCGGGTACGCTGATCGCTGTTCCACGTCACAGCGCTCTCGCTCGACTCGTCTCACCCGCACGGAGGCCTCACCCATGTCGTCCCGCATCCACCACCCCGGCCTCCGGTCGAAGGTGATGTCCGCCGCGGAGGCGGCGGCGTTCATCCAGCACGGCACCACCGTGGGCATGAGCGGGTTCACGGGGTCCGGCTACCCGAAGGCCGTGCCGACGGCGCTGGCCGAGCGGGCCAAGGAGCTGCACGCGCGCGGCGAGGAGTTCCGCATCAACCTCCACACGGGGGCGTCCACCTCCGCGGAGATGGACGGTGCGCTGGCCGAGGCGGACGCCGTCGCGCTGCGCACCCCGTTCCAGTCGGACCCGACGATGCGCGCCAAGATCAACGCGGGCGCGATCGAGTACATCGACACACACCTGTCCCACCTGGCGCAGACCGTGTGGAACGGCTTCTACGGGCCCATGACCACCGCGGTGATCGAGGTGTCCGGGATCCGCGAGGACGGCCGTCTCGTCCCCAGCTCCTCCGTGGGCAACAACAAGTCCTGGATCGACCTGGCGGATCAGGTGATCCTCGAGGTCAACTCGTGGCAGAGCGAGGACCTCGAGGGTCTGCATGACGTCTACTACGGCACCGCGCTGCCCCCGCACCGCACGCCGATCATGCTCACCCACCCCGCGGACCGCATCGGTGAGACGTACCTGCGGTGCGATCCGGCCAAGGTGGTGGCCGTCGTCGAGACCCACGCCCCGGACCGCAACTCCCCCTTCAAGCCCGCCGACGCGGACTCGATCGCGATCGCCCAGCACCTCGTGGAGTTCTTCGAGCACGAGGTGGCCCAGGGCCGGTACGACGAGCGACTGCTGCCGCTGCAGTCGGGCGTGGGCAACATCGCGAACGCGGTGATGTCCGAGCTGGTGAAGTCCCGGTTCACGGGCCTGTCCGCGTTCACCGAGGTGGTGCAGGACGGCATGCTCGACGCCCTGGACTCCGGCACCCTGGCGACCGCGTCCGCGACCGCGTTCTCCCTGTCCACCGAGGCCGCCGAACGGTTCAACGACAACGCCGCGAAGTATCGGGACAAGCTGATCCTGCGCACCCAGGAGATCTCCAACCACCCCGAGCTCGTGCGTCGCCTCGGCATCCTCGCCATGAACGGCATGCTCGAGGCCGACCTGTACGGCAACGTGAACTCCACGCACCTGATGGGCACGAAGATGATGAACGGCCTCGGCGGCTCCGGCGACTTCGCCCGCAACGCGTTCACCTCGTTCTTCCTCACCCCCTCCACGGCCAAGGGCGGGGACATCTCCTGCATCGTGCCGATGGTCTCGCACGTGGACCACACCGAGCACGACGTGCACGTGGTGGTCACCGAGCAGGGGCTGGCCGACCTGCGCGGCCTCTCCCCCAAGCAGCGCGCCCGCACGATCATCGACACGTGCGCGCACCCGGACTACAGGGAGCAGCTGCGGGACTACTTCGACCGCGCGATGCGCGGGTCGGACGGCCTGCACACCCCGCACCTGTTGGGCGAGTCCCTGTCCTGGCACCAGCGCTTCCTCGAGACCGGGACGATGCGTCAAGGCTGACGGCCCGCCGGACCGGACACCTGCGGGACACCTGCGACGGGGCACCCTACAGTGGGCCGCGCCTCGCGGCAGGGTGAGATCACGCCGGCTCCGGGCACGTGCCCGGAGCCGGCCCAGGGCCGCAGGACCGGCGACGGCGTCAGCCGCGCCCGCCCTGCTCCCGCTCGGGGATTCCCGCGGCCCACAGGGCGGCCGCGATGAGGGCGGGCTGGCCGAAGAGCCGCGCCAGGCGGCGACCGTCCGTGTCCAGCCCGAAGCCGTCCTTGCGCTCGGCGTACTGCCCGATGTTCCCGGGGTAGATCGCGGTGTAGAAGGCCGCCAGGGCGGTGCCGGTCAGGCGGCGCTGCCCGGGGAGCGCCAGCAGAGCGGCCCCGAGGCCGATCTCGGCCACGCCGGATCCGAGCACCACGAGGTCCGCCGGGAGCGGGACCCACGAGGGCACCTGGGCGCGGAACTCACGGCGTGCCACGGTGAGGTGGGACAGCCCCGCGGCGGTCATGAACCCGCCGAGGCCGAGGCGGGCGGCGGTCTGGGAGAGGGGGACAGGCTGCCGGTGCTTCGTCATCACGCCTCCCCGAGCTCGAGGACGACGTCGATGTTGCCCCGGGTGGCGTTCGAATAGGGGCACACCTGATGCGCCTGCTCCATGAGGGCGCGGGCCTGATCCGCGGGGACATTGGGGAGCACGACCTCGAGGGTGACCTCCAGGCCGAAGCCCTCACCCTGGCGGCCGATGCCCACGCGCGCGCCGACGGAGGAGTCGGTGATGTCGGCACGGGAGGCACGGGCGACCATCTGCAGGGCCGAGTGGAAGCACGCGGCGTAGCCGGCGGCGAACAGCTGCTCGGGGTTGGTGCCCTGGCCGGAGCCGCCCATTTCGGTGGGCACGGCGAGGTCGAGGTCGACCCGCCCGTCGGTGGTGCGGACATGGCCGTCGCGGCCGGCGCCGGTGCTGAGCGCCTCGGCGGTGTAGATGGTCTCCATAGGAGGTCCTTTCATCCGCCCGCCCCGTGCGGGACGAGTCGGCTCCAGCCTGCCACCCTGTTAGGTCGCGCGCAACCAAGTCGCTCCCCAGCGACCACTAGAATCGCTTCCATGGATGCCGCGCCGACCCCCAGCCTCGCCCTCGAGGACCAGCTCTGCTTCGCCCTGCACCGGGCGGCGCGCGCCGTCACGCGCGGCTACGGCCCCCTGCTGTCCCGCCTCGGCCTCACCTACCCTCAGTACCTCGTGATGCTCACCCTGTGGCAGGCGGAGGGTGACGCCTCGGCCGAGACGGAGGCGTCGACACCGGACGCCGGGGCGCTGGGAGTCGGCGCGCTGCGGGACCGGCTCGGCATGGACAACGGGACGATCACACCCCTGGTGCGGCGCCTGGCCGGCATGGGGCTCGTCACGCGGGAGCGCGACGTCCACGACGAGCGACGCGTGCTGGTCCGGCTGACGGACGAGGGGCGAGCGCTGCGGGCGTCCGCCCGGACGGTCCCGGTGGACGCCCTCACCCGGATCCCCCTCGACACCACCGAGCGCCAGGTCCTCATGGACCTGCTGAACCGGATCACCGAGGCCGCCGGGCCGCGCTGAGACGGCGGGAGCGGCCCGCGCGGAGCGCGGGTCAGCGCACCCGGTCCAGGATCGCCCGAGCGACGGCATCCGCCTCACGCTCGGGCAGCCAGTGGTCCGCGTCGAGCTTCACGAACCGGTACTCCCCCGCCACCTGCCCGGCCGTGAGCTCGGCGGCCCGCGGCCCCAGGGCCGCGTCCCGGGTGCCCCACACGTACGTGGTGGGGACCGTCACGGGCGCGCTGCGCGTGGTGGTCACCAGATCCGGGTTCGCCCGATACCAGTTCACCGGGCCGCGCAGGCTCTGCGGGGTGGAGAACCGGCGGGCGTAGTGCTCCGCCCCGGGGACCTGCCCCCGTTGCAGCAGGGAGCCCAGCCGTCGGGCGAGGATTCGTTCGGGGAGGGCCGGCGCCTGGAAGGCGGCGATGTACCAGCTGCGGCGCAGCTGGTCCGGGCCGCGCAGGGCGCGGGCCAGGGCGGCCGGGTGCGGCGTGGACAGGACCGTCAGGGACGCGACGCGCTCGGGGTGGGCGGTGGCCAGCGCCCAGGCGACGGCGCCACCCCAGTCATGGCCGACGACGTGGACGCGCCGCGCCCCCGCCGCGTCCGCCAGCGCGACGGCGTCCCCCACGAGCGCCGGGAGGCGATAGGCCGCCGTCGCCCGCGGAGCGGCCCCCGGGGAGTAGCCGCGCTGATCCGGGGCGAGCGTGCGCAGCCCCGCGGCGTGCAGCAGCGGTTCGACATGCCTCCAGGACGTGGCGTCCTGCGGGAAGCCGTGCAGCAGCAGGACCACCTCCCCCTCGGCCGGCCCGCCGTCGCGGACGTCGAAGGTCAGGCCCTGATGCCGGAAGGTGTCCATGCCGCCCCCGAGTGCGCCGTCGCCCGTCACAGCCGGACGAGCATCTTCCCCGTGTTGGCACCCTCGAGCAGGTCGATGAACGCCTGGGGTGCGTTCTCCAGCCCCTCCCGGACGGTCTCGTCCCACTGGATCTTCCCGGCGGCGACCCACGGGCCCACGCGCTCCAGGAACTCGGGGCGGACCTGCGCTGCGTACTTCTGCAGGACGAAGCCGCGCAGGGTCAGGCACTTGCCGATCGCCAGGGCGAGGTTGCGCGGGGCGGCCGGCGGCTCCGTCGAGTTGTACTGGGCGATCGCGCCGCACATCGCCACGCGGCCGTCGACCCGCATCGCGGCGATGGCGGCCTCGAGGTGGTCGCCGCCCACGTTGTCGAAGTAGACGTCGATGCCCTCCGGCGCCGCCTCGGCCAGCAGATCGGTGGGCGAGCCGTCGTGGTAGTCGAACGCGGCGTCGAAGCCCAGCTCCTTCACCCGCGCCACCTTCTCGGGCGTGCCCGCCGAGCCGACCACGCGCGAGGCGCCCAGCAGGCGGGCGATCTGGCCGGCGACCGAGCCGACGGCCCCCGCGGCGCCCGAGATGAAGACGGCGTCGCCCTCCTGCATCTCGGCCACGTGCACGAGGCCGGTGTAGGCGGTCAGACCCGTCATGCCCAGCACGCCCAGGTAGGTGCTGTCCGAGAACTGGGAGGTGTCCACGACCTGGACGGTGTCGCCGTCGAGGACGGCGTGCTCGCGCCAGCCGCGGCCGTGGAGCACGGACGTGCCCTCCGGCACGTCCGCGTGGCGCGAGGCGATCACGGTGCCCACCGCGCCGCCGTCGAGGGGGGCGTCGAGTTGGAACGGAGGCACGTAGGACTCGACGTCGTTCATGCGGCCGCGCATGTACGGGTCCACGGACATCACGGTGTTGCGCACGAGGACCTGGCCCTCGGCGAGCTCGGGGAGCTCGACCTCCGTGAGGCGGAAGTTCTCCGGCGTCGGGGCGCCGTGGGGGCGGGAGGCGAGGTGGATCTCGCGCGTGCGGGTGGGGGTGCTCATGGTGGTCTCCTCGGGGTCGGGGCGGCGGGCTCGGTGGAGGGTCAGCGCGCGAGCAGGTCCAGGAGGCGGCGGGCGGCGTCGGCGGAGGAGGCCGGGTTCTGGCCGGTCACCAGGGTGCCGTCCGTGACCACGAAGCTCTCCCCGTCCGGGCCCTTGCGGTAGTCCGCGCCGGCGGCGATCAGCGAGTCCTCGACGAGGAACGGGACGACGTCCGTCAGCTGGGCGGCCTCCTCCTCGCCGTTGGTGAACCCGGTGACCTGACGGCCGCGCACGAACGGGGTGCCGTCGGCGGCGGTGATCGGGTGCAGGATCCCGGGCGCGTGGCAGACGAGGCCGAGCGGGCGCCCGGCCGCGTCGCTGTCGAGGATGATCCGCGTGGAGTCGGCGTCGGACACCAGGTCCCACAGCGGGCCGTGACCGCCCGGGTAGAAGACGGCGTCGAACCCGTCCACGTCCACCTGCGCCAGGGGCGTGGTGTGGGCCAGGGCGGCCTTGGCCTCCTCGTCCTGGTCGAACCGGCGGGTGGCCTCGGTCTGCATCTCCGGCTTCGAGCTCGTCGGGTCGATGGGCGGCTGGCCGCCGCGGGGCGAGGCGAGGGTGACCTCGTGGCCGGCGTCCGTGAAGACATAGTAGGGCGAGGCGAACTCCTCGAGCCAGAACCCGGTCTTGCGGCCGGTGTCGCCCAGCTGGTCGTGCGAGGTGAGGATCATCAGGATGCGGGACATGTCTGGGGCCCTTTCGTCGGTGGGGACTGAACTCTCATGGTCGTACACAACCGAATCTCGGGCAAGGGTGACGGTGCCCGGGTCGTCAGCGCTCCGTCACCCGCCCGTCCTGGACCTGCCAGCGACGGTCGGTGCGGACGGTGTCCAGCATGCGGCGGTCGTGGGTGACGAGCAGCAGGGCGCCCTCATAGGTCTCCAGGGCCTGTTCGAGCTGCTCGATGGCCTCCAGGTCCAGGTGGTTGGTGGGCTCGTCGAGCACCAGGACGTTCACCCCGCGGGCCTGGAGCAGGGCCAGGGATGCCCGGGTGCGCTCGCCGGGCGAGAGCTCGTCCACGGGGCGGTTCACGTGGTCGGCCTTGAGGCCGAACTTGGCCAGCAGGGTGCGCACCTCCCCGGAGGCCATCTCGGGCACGAGCGCCTCGACGGCCGCGGCGAGCGGGACGGTCCCGGCCAGCAGCGAGCGCGCCTGGTCGATCTCCCCGATCTGCACGCTGGACCCCAGGGCGGCCGTGCCCTCGTCCGGGGCCTGGCGGCCCAGCAGCGCGCGCAGCAGGGTGGACTTGCCGGCCCCGTTGGGCCCGGTGATGCCGATCCGCTCCCCCGCGTTCACCTGGAGGGACACCGGGCCGAGCGTGAAGCCTCCCTGCCGGAAGACGGCGTCGTTGAGGGTGGCGACCACCGAGCTGGAGCGCGGCGCCGCACCGATGGTGAACTCCAGCCTCCACTCCTTGCGCGGCTCCTCCACCTCCTCCAGGCGCGCGATGCGGCTCTCCATCTGCCGGACCTTCTGGGCCTGCTTCTCGCTCGACTCACTGTTGGCCCTGCGGCGCAGCTTGTCGTTGTCCGGGGACTTCTTCATCGCGTTGCGCACGCCCTGGCTGGACCACTCCCGCTGGATGCGGGCGCGGGAGACGAGGTCCTGCTTCTGCTCGGCGAACTCCTCGTACTTCTCCCGGGCCTGGCGGCGCAGGGTGGCCCGCTCCTCGAGGTAGGCCTCGTAGCCGCCGCCGTAGACGCGGTTGGTGCGCTGGGCGAGGTCGAGCTCCAGGACGCGGGTGACGCAGCGGGCCAGGAACTCGCGGTCGTGGCTCACCAGCACGACGCCGCCGCGCAGCTCCTGCACGAAGGCCTCCAGGCGGGTCAGACCGTCGAGGTCCAGGTCGTTGGTGGGCTCGTCCAGGAGCACGACGTCGAAGCGGGAGAGCAACAGCGCGGCGAGGCCGACGCGGGCGGCCTGCCCACCGGAGAGGGAGGTCATGAGGACCTGTTCCGGGGAGGCGGAGAGGTCGAGGCCGAGGTCGGCCAGGACGGCGGGGATGCGCTCCTCCAGGTCCGCGGCGCCGGAGGCCAGCCAGCGGGTGAGGGCGGTGTTGTAGCGGTCTGCGGCGGCGTCCGTGACGTCCGGGTCCGCCAGGCCCGAAGCGGAGGCGTCCATCTCTCGAGTGGCCTCGGCGCAGCCGGTGCGGCGGGCGATGTACCCGGCGACCGTCTCCCCCGGCACCCGCTCGCGCTCCTGCGGCAGCCAGCCCACGAACGCGTCGGCCGGGGCCAGGCTGACCGTGCCGGCCTGCGGCGCGAGGTCCCCGCCGAGGATGCGCAGCAGGGTGGACTTGCCCGCGCCGTTGGCCCCCACGACGCCGACGACGTCCCCGGGCGCGACCGTGAGGTCCAGATCCTCGAAGAGCGTGCGGTGGCCGTGGCCGCCGGCGAGGCCGGAGGCGACAAGGGTGGCGGTCATGGTGCTCCTGACGGAAGTGCGGCGGGCGTCAGGCCATTCTGCCGCGACTGAGCTCCACGAGCTTCTCGGCCCGGGCGCGCGTCGCCTCCTCTCCCGCCGCGATGGCGACGCCGGAGCTGCGGAAGTCCGCGACCGTCATCCCCTCGATCGGCGGGCTGATGAGCACGTCCGGCCGGTAGAGCGAGAGCCGGACGGTGGTGAGCTGGGCCTGCATGACGTCGATCGCCCGCATGGCCTGGCGCAGCGACGTGGCGGGCGAACGGCGGGTGCGGGTGCGCGCCCCGGGCTCCGGCCGCTCCAGGGGCTCGAGCGTGGTGGCATCGACGGCGATCACCCGCTGCGCGCCCAGGAAGCGCACCCCGTCCACCGGGATCTGGTTGAGGATGCCGCCGTCCACCAGCACGGAGTCCCCCACGGTCACCGGCTCCAGCGCGCCGGGGTAGGCGGTGGTCGCCTGGATCGCGGTGATGAGGTCCCCGGTGTGCAGGTAGCGGGTCTGGCCCTCGACGACGTCGGCCGCGGTGAGCACCAGGGGAATCTGCAGCTCCTCGAAGGTGTCCGGGAGCAGCTCGCGGAGCCAGGCCCGCAGCCTCTCGCTGGAGAGGATGCCGCCGGTCAGGCCCCAGTTGATGAGCCGCGGCCAGTCCACGCTCCGCTCGATCTTCTCGAGCGAGGCGGCGTCATGACCGGCGGCTATGAGCGCGCCGAGGAGGCCGCCCATGCTCGTTCCCGCGAGCACGTCCGGGCGGATGTCGAGCTCCTCGAGCACCCGCCAGACCCCGATGTGGCACAGCCCGCGCGCTCCTCCGCCGCCCAGGGCGAGGCCCAGCCGACCCGTGGGCCGTTCGTCATGCATCATCGGCCCAGTGTGCCACGGACATGACCGTGAAGGGAGCGATGCCGGTCAGTCCGTCTCCGGCAGGCCGGCGGCCCACAGGGCGGCGGCAGACGAGGGCGCGGAACGCCTGCATCGGTCCCTCACCGTCCTGACGACCACCGGGTTCCTGGGCGGCGTCGAGATCACGATCGGCCTGCTCGCGTACCTGCTCACGCTCCACGAGACGGGCAGCCACCTTCTGGCCGGACTCGCGTTCTCCATCGGCCTGGTCAGCCTGTTCCTCGCCCACTCCGAGCTCTTCACGGAGGGGTTCTACTACCCGATCACCGCGATCGCCGCCGGCCGGGGCACGTGGATGGAGCTGCTGCGTCTGTGGGCGGTGACCCTCGTGATGAACCTCCTCGGCGGCACCGTGATGATCGCCCTCGTGGTGGCGGGGTTCCCCGACCTGCACGGCACCCTGGCCGAGAGCGCCCACCACTTCCTGGACATCGGCTTCAGCTGGCAGGGCGCCGCCCTGGCGGTCCTGGCCGGGGTGGCGATCACCCTCGTGACGCGGATGCAGGCCGGGACGGACAGCCCGACGGCGATGATCGTCGCGTCCGTCGCCGGAGCCATCGTCCTCGCCGGCGGTTCGCTCTTCCATTCGGTGATGGACTCGATCCTCATCATCGGAGCCATCCTGTCCGGAGCGCACGGCGTGGGGTGGCTCGAGTGGCTCAGTTGGGTGTGGTGGGTGATCCCCCTGAACATCCTCGGCGGGCTGGCGCTGACGACGGCGCCGCGCCTGCTGCGTTCCAAGGAGGTGCGGGAAGAGACGGGGCGGTGAGGGCAGGGCCCGAATGACAGGGATCAGACGGCGTCCCGCGTCCCGTCGGCGGCGGGCTCGGGCAGCTCCTCGGTCACCCGGGAGGTGTTGGGGAAGACGAAGCGGTAGCTGAGACCGGCGACCGCGGCGCCCAACAACGGGGCCACGAAGAACAGCCAGACCTGGCCGAGGGCGTCCCCGCCCGCGAACAGGGCCACGCCGAAGGAGCGAGCGGGGTTCACGGAGGTGTTCGACACGGGGATGGAGATCAGGTGGATCAGCGTGAGGGTCAGGCCGATGGCCAGCGGCGCGAAGCCGGACGGAGCACGGCGGTCCGTGGCGCCGAGGATGACGTAGAGGAACACGGCGGTCAGCAGCACCTCGGTCAGGAACACCGCGCCCATCGAGTAGCCCGCGGGCGAGAGTTCGCCATAGCCGTTGGTGGCCAGGCCGTTCTCCGCAAGCGAGTAGCCCGGACGACCGGAGGCGATCGCCAGCAGCACGCCGCCGGCCGCCACGCCGCCCACGAGCTGGGCGATCCAGTACGGCACAGTGAGCTTCCACGGCAGACGACCCGCGAGCGCCGCACCCAGCGTGACGGCCGGGTTGAAGTGACCGCCGGAGATGTGGCCTACGGCGTAGGCCATGGCCACCACGGTCAGGCCGAAGGCGAGGGCGACGCCGAGGAAGCCGATGCCCATGTTGACGCCTGTGGCGTCGTCGATCACGGAGGCGGAGAACACGGCCGCACCGGCGCCGCCGAAGACGAGCACGAAGGTGCCGAGGAGCTCGGCGGAGAGCTTGGAGACGAGCGGGGAGTCGTTCATGGTGGTCCTGTCAGAAGGTCTGGGGGGTGGGATCCTTTCGCTACGGTACCCGAGCCGGGGCATCCTCCCCGGAGGGTCCTCGACCTCTTCCGCTGCCACGGCAGCGCCGTCCGTGGGACCGTCCCGCCGTTGCCTGGGCGCACCGTCTCGTCCCGCGTCCACTCTCCTGGCCGGGCCGCCACGATCACCTCCGCAGATCAGACGGCGGCCCTCATCCAGGACGGGGACGCCGCCGGGCACCGCTCGTCCGGCCGGGGGCCGGGCCTCAGCCCGCCGGCTGATCCACCCCCGCGGCGGGACGCCCGTCCTCCAGGTAGACGCAGTGCGCGGCGTCCCAGGCGGCGTCGACGCGGCGGGCGATCGCCGGGCGCAGGAGCTTCCGGGCCTCCTGGCGCGTCACGAAGCGATGCTCGGAGGCCTCGTCCTCCTGCAGGCCGATGGCGGCGACGTCCGCGGCAGTGAGCGGGTGGACGGCGCGGAAGAGGAAGCGCAGGCCGGTCCGGCCGTCGGCTTTGCTGGGCCGCGTGTCGACGGCGACGAGCCGCCCGGCGGTCACCTCCAGGCCCGTCTCCTCCCGGACCTCGCGGCGGCAGCCGTCCCAGGGGGTCTCGCCGTCGTCCTCCATGATCCCGCCGGGGATGGTCCACCCCTTCTTGTAGGTGGGCTTGAGCACGAGCAGGCGGCCGGCCTCGTCGAAGAGGAGGCAGCCGCAGGAGACGGGGACGGAAGGAATCAGGAAGGACATGGCGCCAGCCTAGAGGCGGGCGCCGGCGGGGCGCTGGCCGGCGGGCTCGTGCCCCGCGCGGCGGGCGCGCACCGTGCGGACGGCCAGGATCAGCCAGGCGAGCACGGCCAGCGCGGCGAACACCGCGGGCAGCACGTGCCCCAGGAGCACGGAGGAGGCGACGGCGGCGAGGAACGCGGCCAGGTTGAGGACGACGTCGTACATCGGCGCGATGAACCGCCGGTTCACCACGTGGAGCCCGGCGATCGCCACGCCGCACGCGAACGTCACCGAGAGCAGGAGGTTGACTACCGGGGGAGGGTATCAGCGGCGGTCGAGTCGGACGGCCTCGAGCATGCGGCGGTCGTGGGTGACCAGCAGCAGGGCGCCGTCCTAGGCCTCGAGGGCCTGCTCCGGGCGTTCGAGGCCTGCAGACGGGCGTCAGCCTTGCCGGGCATAGGCGTGCTCGCGTTGCGTCACTGACCCTTTGCGTCATGGCCGCGAGGCTTTGTCCGCGAGAGGCGGGCATCCCCTCGCTACGCTGAGGCCATGGCGACGGTACTTCTCGTGCGGCACGGCCGCACCACGGCCAACGCGACCGGACTGTTGGCGGGCCGCACCCCCGGGGTCAGCCTGGACGATCATGGACGGGAGCAGGTGGCCCGCACCGGGGATCGGATCGCGGCCGTGCCCGTGGCCGCAGTGGTGGCCAGCCCCCTGGAGCGGTGCGCGCAGACGGCCCACGCCCTCCTCGATCGCCAGCCGGAGACGGTGCCCTCGCTGGTCGACGACGACCTCACCGAGTGCGACTACGGCCAGTGGCAGGGACGCGCGCTCAGCGACCTGGCCACCGAGCCCCTGTGGGCGACGGTGCAGACCCAGCCGTCCGCCGTCGTCTTCCCCGGCGGGGAGTCCATGGCGGGCATGCAGGCCCGCGCGGTGGCGGCGATCCGCCGGCACGACGCCGCCGTCGAGGCCGAGCACGGGCCCGGGGCGGTGTGGGTGGCGGTGAGCCACGGGGACGTCATCAAGTCGATCCTGGCCGACGCGCTCGGCACGCACCTGGATCTGTTCCAGCGGATCGAGGTGGGACCCGCCTCCGTGTCCATCGTGAGCTACGGGCCGAGCCGCCCGCGGGTCTGGGCGACCAACACCGACGCCGGGGACCTGTCCTGGCTCTCGGCCCTCGGCCCGTCCGACGACGCCCCGGTGGGCGGCGGCGCGGGCACCGGCCCCGGCGCGGTGGACGAGCGGACGCCTAGGATCGTGGCATGAGTGATGCACCTGCCCCCGCCCATGAGTTCGACTGGCCGGATCGGGTCGTGATCGGGACGCTCGGGCGTCCCGGAGCCCGCACGTTCTACCTGCAGGTGCGCACCGGGCCCCGGCTGGTGAGCCTGGCCCTGGAGAAGCAGCAGTCGGCCCTGATGGCGGAGATGCTCGACGAGATCCTCGACGATCTGATGGCGTTGGAGGGCAATCCGCACAGCGTCCCGGCCAGCACGCCCGTGGAACTCGTGGACAACGATCCGCTGGACCCGGTGCAGGAGTGGTTCCGGGTGGGGGCCATCGGCCTGGGCTGGGACCCCACCACCGCGCAGGTGCTCATCGACGCGCACCCGCTGACCGACGACGACGCCGCCCCGGCGCTCGAGGCGGACGCCGAGGCCGTGCGCGTGCGGATGCCCGTCGGTGCCGCCCGGGCGTTCGCCCGCCGCACCCGGGAGGTCGTGGACGCCGGGCGCCCGATCTGCTCGGACTGCGGCCAGCCCATCGACCCCGACGGCCACGACTGCACTCTCCCCGACTCCTGATGAGCGCCGCGGACGTGCCCGCCGGCGAGCTGATGTCCGGGGAGCTGACGCTCACCGGCCGCATCACGACGGCGTCCAACGCCACGTTCCTCGGCGCGATCGGTGACACCCCGGTGGTCTACAAGCCGGTGGCCGGCGAGGCCCCGCTCTGGGACTTCCCCGCCGCAACCCTGGCCCGCCGGGAGGTGGCCGCGTCCCTGGTGTCCGAGGCGCTGGGGTGGGACATTGTGCCGCGCACCTGGCTGCGCGACGGCCCGTTCGGTAAGGGCATGGTGCAGCTCTGGCAGGAGCAGGATCCTGAGCAGGACGCCGTGGACCTGTTCCCGGCGGACGAAGTGCCGGCCTCGGGATGGCTCACGGTCCTGGAGGGTGAGGACGAGGGCGGGAATCGGCTGGTCCTGGCCCACGAGGACTCGGCGGCGCTGCGCCGCATGGCGGTGTTCGACGTGCTCGTCAACAACGCCGACCGCAAGGGCGCCCACATCCTCGCCATGCCCGGCGGCCACCGCCACGGCGTGGACCACGGGCTGACGTTCCATGTGCAGGACAAGCTGCGGACCGTGCTCTGGGGGTGGCTGGGCGAGGCGCTGAGCGAGGAGGAGCGCGACGGCGTCGCCCGGGTTCTCGACGGGCTCGACGGTGAGCTGGGGCAGGGGCTGGCGGAGCTGCTGGGTGCCGAGGAAGTCGAAGCCCTTGCCGCACGCTGTGCCCAGTTGCTCGACGACGGGATCTTCCCTGCCCCGAGCGGGCTGACGCCGGCCGTGCCCTGGCCGCTGTTCTGACGGGCCTGAGGCGTCAGCGCGGCCGGCTGATCGTGAAGTCCAGCGAGTTCTCGCCGACGGCGCGGCACAGCAGCGCGCTGTCGCCGATCAGGAGCGTCTGCCCCGCTCCGCAGGAGTAGGTGCCCCCCTCGGTGCCGCCGGCGGAGAAGGTGGCCGTCCCCTCATCGCTCGCCGTCTCGAGCCGGAATCGCTCGCCGACGCTGCCGAGGATCGGCCCGGAGACGGGGAAGGGCAGGTCCTGGAACGCGTTGCCTGACACGGAGATCCCGCAGCTGCGCACGGTGGTATCTGTGGAGCACGTCGAGGTCCACGTCTACGTCTGGCAGCGCCCGAGGGCCGCGGCGCTCAGGCCGAGGCCCACGAGCGAGATGGTGACTCGTGTGCGCACGGCGCCCACCCGATCGGAGATCCCAGCGGGCGTCCAGCGCGGCCGCAGGGACGGCGGGTGCACTCAGTCCACGAGCCCCGCCGCGGCACCGGCCGCGCGGTAATCCGCGGCGAGCGAGTCCAGGGTGGCGTGAGCGTTGAGCCCGCTGGGGTTCGGCGCCACGAACAGCCGCGTGCCCGGCCACGGCGTCTGCTGCTCCCCCAGCGCCGCCTTCGGACGTCCGAAGGCCTGCCGGTAGGCCGTCACCCCCAACACGGCGACGACGGCCGGCGCATGCGCTGCCACGAGCGCGTCCAGGCGGGCGGGGGCGGCGGCGAGATCCTCCGCGGTGAGCTCGTCGGCGCGGGCGGTGGCACGCGGGACGAGGTTGGAGATCCCGATGCCGCGGGCGTGCAGCTCGGCGAGGTCCTCGGCCTTGTAGCCGTCGGAGGCGTCGACCAGGTGTCGGGTGAGCCCGGCGCGGTGCAGGGCCGGGTAGAAGCGGTTGCCGCGGCGGGCGAAGTGCGCACCGGTGGCGGCGCTCCACAGGCCGGGGTTGATGCCGATGAACAGCAGCCGCAGCGGGTCCGGCAGCAGGTCGGGGACGGTGCGGTCGCGGAACTGCTGGAGCTCGGCCTGGGTGAAGCGCATGTCAGTAGTGATACCTCGCCTGGAGGATGATCAGGTCCTCGCCGTCGACGAGGTAGACGAGCCTGTGCTCCTCCGTGATGCGTCGGGACCATGCCCCGGGCGCGCCGTACTTCAGCTGCTCGGGCTTGCCGATCCCGTCGAAGGGATCACGCAGGGCGGCGTCGATGAGGGTGTTGATCCGCTTGAGGACCTTGCGGTCCGTGGTCTGCCAGTGCGTGTAGTCCTCCCAGGCCGAGCGGTCCCACACGAGGCGCACTCAGGCGTCCCCGTCCATGCGGTCCAGAGCGTGCTCCTCGACGCTCCCTGCGCGGGCGCGCTCGTAGGCGTCCAGCAGCCGGCGGGCGTTGGCCGGGGAGCGGAACAGGTAGGCGGTCTCCTGCCAGGCGGCGTACTCGTCCGCGGGCATGAGGACGGCATTCCCCTTGCGGGAGACGATCTCTACGGCGTCGCGGTCCGCATTCACTCGCTCGATGAGCGGGAACAGGGTCTTGCGGGCTTCACTGGCGCTGATGGACATGCTGGCCTCCTCGGGTGCGATGTGGTACTTGCTTATGGTACCAGTCGGTGAGGTGGAACTCAGGAGGCACCCTGCGGGATGCAGAGGGCCATTGAGACGGCCGAACCCTGTTCGTCAGAACATCGCCGCTGAAGTCCCATCGGTCCTACTCCGGCTGGAATCCCCTGCCGCACAAAGGACTTCCGATGACTGGAATACCGTTTCTGCTCGTCTTTATCCTCGCCGTCGCCCTGATGATCGTCATGATCTCCAAATGGAAGATCCACCCCTTCCTCTCGATCATGGTCGTCGCCTTCGCCCTGGGGATCATCGGTGGGATCCCGCTGGTGAAGTCGACCGGCGCCGAAGGGGAAGCGCCCGTCAAGGGCATCGCCGACGTGATCGGGGAGGGATTCTCCGGGATCTTCACATCGATCGGCATCGTCATCATCCTGGGCACGCTCATCGGACTCATCTTGGAGCGCACCGGCGGTGCCTTCAGGATCGCCGACGCGCTCGTACGGGTCGTCGGTAAGCGCTACCCCGTCCTGGCGATGCAGCTCATGGGCTGGGTGGTCTCCATCCCCGTGTTCTGCGACTCCGGATTCGTCATTCTCAACCCCATCCGTAAGGCCCTGGCCCGTCGCACCGGGGTGTCACCCGTGGCGATGACCGTGGCCCTGGCGGCAGGCCTGTACACCTCGCACGTCTTCATCCCACCGACCCCGGGGCCCATCGCAGCCGCCCAGAACCTCGGCATCGGCGACTACCTTCTGTTGGTGATCGGCCTCGGCGTCCTCGTCTCGATCCCCGCACTCCTCGTCGCGTACCTGTACGCCCTCTACATCGGCAAGAGGGTGAGCTCCCTTGAGGAGACCGGCACGGAGGACGCGGATGAGCTCGAGGCGGCCTACGACGCGCTTCGCCGGTCCTACGGGCGGATGCCTGGGACCGCTGCGTCCTTCGCGCCCATCATCGCCCCCATCCTGCTCATGGCTCTCGGCTCGCTCGCATCCGTCCTGAAGTGGACCGGCCCCGCGGGTGACTTCGCCCGATTCCTCGGCACGCCGATGATCGCGCTCGCCGTCGGAACCCTCTGCGCAGTCGGCCTGCTGTTCAGCGTGCGCCGTGGCGAGACGTTCTACGACCTGACAGAGGAGACCCTCCGGGTCGTCGGCCCCATTCTGTTCATCACGGCGGCCGGCGGTGTGCTGGGGCGCGTCATCGCCGCCACCGACCTCGTCACCTTCATCGAGAGCAACGCTGCACAGTTGTCGGTCATCGGACTGTTCTTCCCCTTCCTCGTCTCCGCCGTCCTGAAGACCGCGCAGGGCTCCTCCACCGTGGCACTCACGACCACGTCGGCCATGGTCTTCCCGATGATGCCTGCATTGGGTTTCGAGACCCCGGTGGCCAGCGCGCTCGTGGTCATGGCCATTGCGGCCGGCGCCATGACCGTCTCCCACGCCAACGACTCGTACTTCTGGGTGGTCACCAACTTCAGCGGCATGACGCCCTCGCAGGGTTACCGTACCCAGACGATGGTCACGCTCCTGCTGGGACTCACCTCCATCGTGTTCATCTGGCTCCTCGGCCTCGTCCTCGTCTGACCCCGTCACCTGACTTAGGAGATCCACGCGTGCAGCGCATCATCGTCATCCCAGACTCGTTCAAGGGGGCCCTGTCGTCGCGGGAGGCGGGCTCCGCGATCGCGACGGGTCTCGCGTCGGTCACCGACGCCGAGGTCCTCGTGGTGCCCATCGCCGACGGCGGGGAGGGCACCGTCGAGGCCTTCGTGGCTGCCGCAGGGGGCGCCTTGCGATCCGCGACCGTCTGCGGGGTGTTCTACGGCGAACGCGTGCCTGTCCACTACGGACTGATCGACCCGGACGTGGCGGTGGTGGAGACCGCCTCATGTGCCGGGCTCCCGCTCGCCTCCGGACGCGAGGACACGGGGCGGGCCACGACGTTCGGGGTCGGCGAGCAGATCCTCGACGCGGTGTCCGCTGGCGCGCGCAGAGTCATCGTCGGGGCCGGCGGGAGCGCCATGACGGACGGCGGCACGGGCGCTGCCGCGGCCCTCGGCGTCCGGTTCCTCGACGCCGCAGGTGAGGAGTTCGTCCCGGCCGGCGACACCCTCACCCGGATTGCGCGGATCGACTCCACCCCGGCACGAGACCGGCTCCGCGACGTCGACGTGGAGGTGATGTGCGACATCAGCAACCCCCTCACGGGACCGCAGGGTGCAGCCCACGTGTTCGGCCCCCAGAAGGGGGCGGATCCTGCATCAGTGGCGAGCCTGGACACCGGACTGGTCCATCTCGCGGGTGTCGTCGAGCGGGACCTCGGGGTCGCGATCGATGCGCTCCCCGGTTCGGGAGCGGCGGGGGGGTCTCGCCGGTGGCTTGCACGCCTTCATCGGAGCCACCTTGAAGCCAGGTATCGATGTCGTCCTCGAGACGGCGGGTTTCCACGACCTCGTGAAGACAACTGACCTCGTCATCACCGGGGAGGGGCGCATTGACGGCCAGTCCTTGGCCGGGAAAGTGCCGATCGGTGTGGCTCAGGCCGTGCGCGCAGCCGACCGTGCGATCCCGGTGATCGTCCTCGCCGGATCCGTGGGACAGGACGCGGACGCCCTCTACGACGAGGGCATCACCGCGATCGTGCCCATTGGCCGCGGGCCCCAGGACTTGGCGACAGCGATCCGCCGTACGGCAGAGGACCTGACCGCGACCGCCCGCGACGTCGGGCGGCTGGTGATGGCCTGCTCCCCCACCGGGCTCACACGTTGAGGAGGGTGAGGACGGGGACGGGAATCGGCTCGTCCTGGCCCACGGGGACTCGGCGGCGCTGCGCCGGATGGCGGTGTTCGACGTGCTCGTCAACAATGCTGACCGCAAGGGCGCCCACATCCTCGCCATGCCCGATGGTCACCGCTACGGCGTGGACCACGGTCTGGCCTTCCATGTGGAGGGCAAGTTGCGCATGGTCCTGTGGGGATGGCTGGCCGAGAAGCTGACCGAGGAGAAGCGCGACGGCGTCGCCCGGGTCCTCGACGGGCTCGACGGCGAGCCGGGGCGTCAGCTCGCCGGGCTGCTGAGCGCCTCGGAGATCGCGGCCCTCACCGAGCACTGCACCCGGTTGCTCGACGACGGGATCTTCCCCGCCCCGGGCGGGCTGACGCCGGCCGTGCCCTGGCCGCTGTTTTGACAGGCCACCTTCGGCGCCGGTCCGGCCCAGCGAGACAACGTAATACCTCCCCACCCCGCCCGAGGTAGGCGATCCCGCAGGTACGTCCCCGGTCACCCCCCACCTTATGCACAAGTCCGACGACTTTCTCCCTCTAAGTTTGAGCCCATGAAACGCGATCAGGACAAGCCTCGACCCCTGCTGCACCGAGGCATTTTCCACGATCACAACGCCCATACCGTAGGCACACCAGAGCATGCCGCGTTTCCGCCTATTGACCGCTTGCACTAGAGGCTTAAACTTTCACAAGGACCATTGGGTTTATATTCATCTTTAACCCTCCGGGCGCGACAGAAGTGTCTCCAGGTGGCGACCTAACTCATCGCTCAAGACGTCCAGAAGCGACTTCTTGGGAGCCAGAAGACCCCTCTGCTGAAGTTTCGCATTGAGCCACTTTACAAGGTCTTTGCCATACACCTGCTCCGGCTTCGGGCCACTCCCCTCCGGCCAGAGATCGTCCGTAATAGGCCCCCCACCATCGGCGTTCAATGTCCTGCTTGCAACCTGACGCTTTCTGCGAAACTTATCGCGCAGTTCGTCTACACGCTCCTCGATAGTCGAGTCAATCAGGGAAGTGGCTTCCTCCGCGGTCACGCCCGTTACCTTTGACACATGCGCGGACGTGGCGAAATATGACTCCGTATCGCAGAGCGGGGGACTGAAAACCTCGATTCCACGCGAAGTATGCGGCTGGCCCCATTGGTCAACCTCAATATCAGTTAAAAAGTCTCGGTCACGATGGATGATCACCCTCGGGGCAGACGAGAGCAACATAGATATCTCTTTAAAAACTTCAGCCTTAGTCGAATTATCCAATCCATTGGATGAGGCGAGCGTCACCCTGCTTTCGTCAAGAAACGCTAAGCATTTTGCCGGCTTACGTGTCGCTCATCAGCCCAGGCCCAATCTCGTCGATTCCAGTATTGACATTGACAGGAGTGGACCCGGATTCTTCGGCTTCACTGCATCTTCTCGAGAGACAGTTCGGTGGGCATACCCCAAGTTTACTGCGTGAACCTGGAGTGAGACAATGCATCACTCGTTGAACCGGAACTCCACCACGTCACCACGGTTAGGAACGTCAGGTTCGGACTGTTGCCCTCGTCTCCCTGGCGTTTCCCGAGGCGTCGGTCCACGTGACCAGGCAATCGACTGCGTCTGGCGACCCCATGGCGAGCAGCAGAGGGAACCGTGCTTCCTGACCTGGCGGGATGGTACCGAGCGGACCTTCCTCACGATACACGTGGAACATCGCATTCTCCGGCAGGTCCAGGAACTGGAAGTCCACGTCGGACGCCGGTCCCCGCGAGGTGTTGTGAAGCACGAGCGACCAGTGCCGCTGGGTCTTCAGCCGACCCTTGTTGTCCGTCTTCACGCTCTCGCGAACCTCGGCTCGCGGCCACACGCCTTCCGAGGGGTCCGGCCCTGCCGGTTCCTCATCCTTAGAGGCGTCGACGGACTGTTGGAACTGCGCAGTAGCCCTGCTCAAGAAGTTGTTGAGGTGGCTAATGAGGTCGCCCTCGTTGGCATACTCGAAGACGAGGGCTGTCTTACGCAGGTCAGTCAGGTACGCGGTCAGGCGCTTCCGCTCTTCAAGGGCTGAACCACCGAGAGGCGGTCTGGCGGACGCATTCACCAGTACCGCCACCGACTTGCCAGCCTGAACGAGGACCTTGATCTCTTCAGCCGTACCCGAATCTGCCTCACCGGTCGGAGTGCCCAGGCGGTCGTAGAAGAGAGCGACAGCAAAGTCCGCCTCCTCAACGATCTGGTCGTTGAGGATGGCCTGAGGGCGGTCCCCGAACTCGGCGACCGCGTGCTCGGTCCAGGACACGGGTAGCACGGTGAGGCCGACGACGCGGCCGAGGTTGAGGTTCCACTGGCTGATCGTCTTGCGGATGGCCGCCATGTCCTGGACGGGCACGTCTCCCGGTGCCGAGATGAGCAGGTGGAGCGCAAGGGTGGGATAGGCCATCGATGAAGGTCCTTCGTTGGTTGGTGATGAGAGACAAAGCCGTGCCTGGGCAGGTCAGCCCCCACCCGGCGGGACCGGAGGGTCAGTCACTGCCGACGAGGCGGAGCACTGGGCGCTCGTCGGCATCGCCCAGCAGGTCGCGCACCAGGTAGGGGCTGATCTTCAACGCTTCGGCAAGCGCCGGCACGGGCGCTCCGTGGTCACCGGCGAGGTCAGCGGCCTTTCTCAGCAGCGTTGGCACCTCGCCGGGATAGGCGCTGGTCGGGTCGGCCTTGGAGTCGTAGACAGCCGACAGCCGCTGGTAGGCACGCCGTGCCGAGGACTCGGTGGTGCGCCCGCGCTCGACCATCCGACGTATCAAAGAGGTCGTTGAGACCCCCCATGTCCTGCCGAGGCGGTCGAGGGCAGCGAGATCGAGCCGCTGCGGCAGGGCTGCGTCCATGGACGCAGCCGGAGTGAGGAACGCGGCAGCGAACTCGTCCGCCTCCTTCTCCATGGCAGCGCTGTGCTCGCCGATGTCGACATGCAGCAGCAGGTGCCCGATCTCGTGCGCGATCGAAAACCGATGCCTGAACACGTTCTCAGTCCGACGCGGGGTGGTGATGATGATCGGCCGGTCGACGATGACGACGGAGAAGGCATCGACGGTGTCGATCTCGGCGAGGGGTCGCACGGCGACCACGATGCCTCGGGACTCGGCCGTGGCGACCAGGTGCTTAACCGGACCATCGGGCAGACCCCAATGCCGGCGCAAGATGGCAGCAGCTTCAGCAGGCGTGGTACCGGCAGGGGCGGCCGGGAGGTCGACCTCCGGGAGCTTCACGTGCCGTTCCAGCGCGAACGTCAGCTCCCACACCAGCGTCGCCGTGGCCAGCGCCTTCTGACGGTCGCTCACCTTGGCCGCCCGCAGGCTCCGGAAGTGCGCGTTAATGGTGTCGATGCGCGCCAGGGGACGTCCGACGCCGAAGAATCCAGGACGGACGTCGAGCGCCTTCGCCAGGCGGTCGAGGACATCGGGTCGCGGCGAGTTGACGCCGGCCTCGTACTGACCGATTGCAGCGGCGGACACGCCCACCTCAGCGGCCAGATCGGTCTTGGTCACAGAGCGGCGGACGCGAGCCTGGGTCAGCCTCGCCGGCTCGAAGCGTCCGTGCGTCTGCCCGGAGCCCGAGACGTCGAACAGGCTGGGAGTGTCATTACGCATCCGGGTCTACGCCTTCCTGCTCTCGCGGCTCGATACCAGGCGGCACCGGGGTGCCGCTGTCGAACGACTCGCCAGCCGATGCCGCGTCTGCCTCGACGAGCTCCGGCTCCCACATGGCTTCCTGGCCGTGGCGCTTGACCTTGCCGGTCTTCTCGTCGAGTTCGGCGACGGCCCATTCGATCGACTGCAGCTGCCGGGGAGAGGAGTGGACGATGACGAGCACCACCGGCATCACTTCGCCGGCGGCTCGCACCACGCGCTCGAGCCCGGGCTGGCCGGACTCATCGGGCGCGTCTCCGATGACGGGATCGAACAAGGTCGGGTCGGGCGGCTGAGCAGAGAAGCCGTTCTTCTTCGTCAGACTCGACGCGAAGTCACCGGGGTCAGCCGAGTCCGGGATGCGCCAGACGTAGATCAAGCTGTCGTTGACGACGGGGAGCTTGTATCCCGCCGGTCGAAGCTTGTGCGACTGGAAGCCCTTGTCAACGAGCGCCTCATTGGCATCGGCGAGCAGATCGCGCCACTGGCTGCCGAAGTCGATCGCGTATCGCGACTCCGACACCAGGTGTGCCTCGGCAAACCTGCCGTGCACAGAGCGAACGACCTCGACGAGCAAATCACGGACGCCGGACGCGTGACTGCCAAGTGCCTCGGCAGGCGAGTGCGGAACCATCGTGTACCTCCTGAATCCGCGTCCAGAGCCGCGGATTCGGCAAGGACAGCAACTTCAGTATGGCACACGATTCACGCACGAGCGCTTCAGCAGATCACCTCGGCGTGTCCCGTGCGTGGTCGCGAGGACTCTGGGGCCTGGCCAGGCCCTGCATGAACTCCGAGGCCCGGTCGTGCTCAGCCGCGAGCTTCGGGAGCAGAGGGTTGGCGACACCGCCGCGGGCAGCCATGTCGTCGAGAGAGGCGATGACGTCGAGCACGGACCTAGGCTCGAACTGCCCGGCTTCCCTCTTGGCCTTCTTTCTCACGTTGTTCGGGGTCGGGCCGGCGTCGATCACGGAGTGGTGCCACAGCCTGCTGTGGTGGGCGCACCGGTTGCGCAGGTAGACCAGGGCCTTCACCCGGTAGGCGAAGCCAGCCTTGGCGACGCCGATGCTCGTGGCAACGGAGTCGGCCAGCGTGCCGCCGGCTCCTCGCTCGATCACCTTCGACAGGGTGCCGAACGACCAGGCCTCGACGGCCGACCACACGGGCAGTTCGCTGAAGTCAGCGCGGTCGCCGCAAGCGCCCCGGTAGCGCAGGATGTGGCGGTCCCGGCTGCGCTCGATGTCGCGTAGGCACGCCTCGACGGTCGGCTCCCGGTCGCCGACGTCGGTGTAGAAGTCCTGCTCGAGGTACCGGCCGTAGGGACCGTGCTCGTCGGCGATGACCCGGGCGGTGTGCGATCGGAGCATGAGCTCGACGCGGGCCAGCGGCCGGACGAGCGCGATGCGCAGCGCCTCGTCGGCGTCGTAGACGGCACGGATCTCCTCGAACATGCAGCCTGGCCGGAAGCCGTCGTCGCCGAGGTGAGGGGCCTTCTGGAAGTACCGGGCGTAGCCGGAGAAGCGATAGTAGTTCGCCGCTGCGAGGAAAAGTGCGCACTCGGCGGCATCAGGGACGGCCAGGCCCCGGCTAATCATGAGGGTTACCTGCTCGTCCCAGGACAGCGATGGCTTCATGCAGGACCCCGGAAAGAAAGAGGCCCCTCCCATTTGAGCTTCTGCGAGAGGCTTGGGAGGGGGTCGATTGGCCTCAGTGTAGCAGACGCGGCCCACAGCCACCATCGAGCGACGAGCACTGCCTGGCAAGTCAGTGCCCCGGACTGCTGACATCTCGACTGCTGGCACACGTTAGAGCGCGAACCTCCACTCCACCACATCGCCACGGCTGGAGAACATCACGAAACGCTGGCGACATCTTCCTCTGAGCAGCCCGCGCGGGCCAGTCGGCAGCTCGGCGGTACGCTCAGTGGCTGGCAGACGGGAGCTGGAACGAGGTCAGCCGGCTGCTTTCACAGAGTGACGGCGACAGCATGTCCAGCGCTGACTCAACGCCGTGAGCTCCTCAGCTGCCGGCATCAGAGTTTTGAGACATGGCGGTTTATTAGTCGCCGTGCAACCGTTGGCAAGGCTCACCGTAATGAGTGCCACGGCGCGATCACAACCCCTCGTGCCCGCTCCATTACGGGAGCCATGTCACGGCAGCACCGAGGCTTCGATGCCAATGAACCGCGGATAGGGGAACTTCTCGATGCTTTCCGGTCCCCGCAGCTCTTCGAACGCGGTCACTGTTAGCCCGTGCTGACGGAATGAACGCAGGTACATCTCGATTGGCCGGTGCACGTGAGTTGCCACCAGCCCGTAGGACTGCGAGCTCGTCCTGAATGGGGTTTCAACCACCTTCTCATCGAGGTAACTGAACCCGTCACTGCCGGCATACTCCCAGTAAATTGGCCAGAAGGCCGGGTGAGCAATAGTCGAGAGCACTACTCCACCGCGCGCGAGCGCCGCAAGGGCACCGACGATCCCATCCAGATCAAGCGCGTCCATGAGGACCATGTTCGCCACAGCCAAGTCGAACCGTGCATCGGAGCTTCGGCGCACCCATTCTTCAGCGGTCGCGACCTCGAATCGCGTCACATCATCGTGAGCGCGAGCCAGTCCAATGCTCACGGCGCTCGGATCGATCCCCAGCGTTTCACTAGACCTGATCGCCAGCTTCGATGTGAGCCGCCCCGTCCCACACCCGACGTCGACTATGCGCTTCGCAGTTGAACGATCGACCCGCCCGAGAATCCACGGTTCGAGGACGCGCTCGTACGACGTGTCCTGATGCAGTGCGACCTGACGGTCACGGATCGGGGCGATTGAATCCCATTCGCGAACGATGTCAGCCTCGTCCTTGTGATCGTAGAACTTCACGGGCTCAGTCACCTTGCCCCCTTCTCTGCAAGACGGCGGGCCATGTCAATCAAGTCCTTTGCCATGTTCAGCGTCGGGTCGTCACTGGAGTGGAATTCCCGGATCATGTGCGCGCCTTTGCGCCCATATCCGACAGCCACCCATGCGTCAGCCCTGTTCGAGTTAACGACTGTGAATCTACTCCGAAGCCGGAACGTTTCGTCACCGTAATAGCGCGCCTCCGCGCCGGCCGCCACGAGCTCACGGCTCATCTCGTTTTCTCTCGGCATCACCAGCACCAGGGATCGCTCTGCCGCCTTCTTCATGAGCATCTCGTACGCTTCGCCTGACACCCAGCTCAGATCGTTGGATGAAACGACGCACTGCCCATCGAACCTCGTGAGATTCGCCATGTACTTCTGGATGCGTTCGTTGCGTTTCTTTCCCTTGTACGCAATGGGCCGCGACCGCACGGCAGTGATCACTTCCCACAGAGCTAGCGAGATGGCGACCGCCACGACAACCACGACCAGGATGACCTTCCAGGGTGTCATGAGCAGTTCTCGCAAAGAGCCAGCCAACAGCACTGTCAGCACGATCGAGGCAACCGCTGAGAGTTGCGCGAGGATGGTCCTAATCACGAGCTAATGCTATAGCCACGGCGATGTCCTACTATGCCGAACGGCGGATCCTGGCGCTAGTTCCCTGGCGCTGGCGCGAGCTACCATCCACATTCGGATCGTGGAACACAGAAGCCAGGCGGCACCGCCAGTGAATGGCAGACGGAAGCCGGGACGAGATCCTCCGACTGCTCTCACGGGGTGAAGGGAGACGGTTAGTTCAGCGCCGACACAACGCCGTGAGCTCCTCGGGTGTCGGGATCCGAATATTGAGACAGGCCGATTTTTGAGTCAGCAAGTCGGTCCGGCAGTACAGCTTCCCGTGAATACAAGTCACACCTCGAGGAGTGTCAGGGCGTCCAAGCGCACCGATCGTGTAGCACAGTCGCGACATCCATCCGGTCGAGTTTCATGGATGGGACCGAGCCGCCACGTGCCCAAGAACAACCGCAGCCTGGGCTACAGCCGCTCCTGACCGCACTAAAACGTTAGATCGGAACGCGAGTCTTGATCTTAGGTGAGAGCAGATGCGCCTAAGCCCCTGGAAATACGGGGTATTTACACATTAAACCTGAACTCCACCACGTCGCCGTCCTTCATGACGTAGTCCTTACCCTCCATGCGCACCTTGCCAGCGGCCTTGGCGTCGGCCATGGACCCGGCAGCGATCAGATCGTCGAAACTCACGATCTCCGCCTTGATGAAGCCGCGCTGGAAGTCTGTGTGGATCACGCCGGCGGCCTCGGGCGCCGTCGCGCCGACCGGGATGGTCCAGGCGCGCGTCTCCTTCGGCCCCGCCGTCAGGTACGTCTGCAGGCCGAGGGTGGAGAAGCCGACGCGGGCCAGCTGGTCCAGCCCGGACTCGTCCTGCCCGGCCATCTCCAGCATCTCGGCGGCCTCCTCATCGGAGAGCTCCACGAGGTCGGACTCGAGCTTGGCGTCCAGGAACACGGCGTCGGCGGGGGCCACCAGATCGCGCAGCTCCTGCTGCCTGGCCTCGTCCCCCAGCACGCCCTCGTCGGAGTTGAACACGTAGATGAACGGCTTGGCGGTGAGCAGGCTCAGCTCGCGCAGCCGGTCCATGTCCAGCTTGTCCTTGTCCTTCGCGGCGAAGATGGTCTCGCCCCGCTCCAGCACCGCGAGCGCGGCCTTGAGCGCCTCGAGGTCGGCGGGCTCCTTCTTCTTGCCCTTGACCTCCTTCTCGACGCGCGGGATCGCCTTCTCCACGGTCTGCATGTCCGCGATGATCAGCTCGGTGTTGATGGTCTCCATGTCCGAGGCCGGGTCCACCTTGCCGTCCACGTGGACGACGTCGCCGTCGTCGAACGCGCGCACCACCTGGGCGATCGCGTGGGCCTCACGGATGTTCGCCAGGAACTGGTTGCCCAGGCCCTCCCCCTCGGAGGCGCCCTTCACGATGCCGGCGATGTCCACGAAGGACACCGTGGCCGGCAGGATGCGCTCGGAGCCGAAGATCTCGGCCAGCTGGGGCAGCCGCTCGTCCGGCAGGTTCACCACGCCCACGTTCGGCTCGATCGTCGCGAACGGGTAGTTCGCCGCGAGCACGGTCTGGCGCGTCAGCGCGTTGAACAGGGTCGACTTGCCCACGTTGGGCAGTCCCACGAATCCGATAGTCAAAGCCACAGTCCGGCAGTCTACCGGCGGGCCCACCGCGGCGGAGGCGTCCCGCACCGGCCCCGTTCCGTGGGCAGAACCGGCAGCCCCGCCCGCTCCGTGGGCAGAAAGCGCGCTCTCCCCTGTTCCGGGGGCAGAACCGGCAGGGTTTTCGCTTCCGGGGGCAGAAACCTTCGCTCTCCTGCCCACGGAACCCAGAGGCCCGGCGGCCACGGGGCCCGGCAGCCCCAGCCCCCCGCCCCCACGCGCCCACGGAACCCAGAGACCCGCAGCACCCAGCACGCATCCCCGCCCAGATGACCGATCCGTAGGGTGGACGGGCCGCCCAGACCCCGACGAGAGGACGCACACCTGTGTCTGCCGACCAGAGGGCGACAGCCGAGACCGCTGGGCCACCGGGTCCACCCCTCGCCAAGTCCCGCGGCACCCTGCGCCTGCGCTCCAACGACTACCGGGACAAGCCGGCCGTGGACCCGCGCTACTTCACCGACCCGGAGGGCCACGACATGGCCGTCGCGGTGGCCGGCATCCGGCTGGCCCGGGAGATCGTCTCCCAGCCGGCCATGGCGGCGTGGGCGGGGCGCGAGCTGGCCCCGGGCGAGCAGGCGCAGACGGACGAGGAGATCGCCGACTACGTGCGCCGCACCCACAACACCGTGTACCACCCGGTGGGCTCGGTGCGCATGGGCGCCGAGGACGACGCCATGAGCCCGCTCGACGCCCGTCTGCGCGTCAAGGGCGTGACGGGGCTGCGCGTGACCGCCACGCAGATGCGGCGGGCCCCCGGTGGGGGGGCCCGCCGCATCTGCGTTCGGGGGACGGACCGCGCGCTGGTCACGCCGGCCGCGCGCGGCTCCGTCAGAGGCCGGTCACTCGCCGGTGGTCTCGGCGGTCTCGCCCTCCACGGTCTGCCCGGCCACGGGGGCAGCACCGCCGTGGGTGACGGAGATCTTGCGGGGCTTGGCCTGCTCCGCCACCGGGATGGTGAGGGTCAGGACGCCGTCGCTGTAGTCGGCCTGGATGCGGTCGAGGGCGAGGCCCTCGCCCAGGGTGAGCTGGCGGGCGAAGGTGCCGGCGGAACGCTCACGGGTGAGCCAGCGTCGGTCCTCGCGGGCCGGGTCCTCCTTGCGCTCGGCGCGGACGGTGAGGGTGCGCTCCTCCACGTCCACGTCGATGGAGGCCGGGTCGACGCCGGGCAGCTCGACCTCGGCGACGAAGACGTCGCCCTCGCGGTACAGGTTCATGGGCATGGACACGGTGCCGGTCGCGCGGGGCGTCAGACCGTTCACCAGGCGCTCCATCTCACGGAACGGATCGATAGGACGGGCCATGTCGGTTCACTCTCCTCGGTATTCGGGTGGGCGCCGCTGACACCGCGGCGTCTGACCACTACAACAGCACGCCCGGCGAGCCTATTCCAGAAATCTACGTGAAGTTCGATCAACTTCCAGGCGGGCGGTCAGGACCCTCCCGGCCCGGGGTCAGCCCGCCGAGGCGATCTCGCTCTCCACCACCCACTTGTGGTTCCTCATCCGCATGCCGTCGGACTCGTAGTCCACCATGTAGACGGTCTCATCCGTCGAGGAGTGCACCGTGCCCTCCGCACCCTGCATGCCCGGCATGTGGTCAGCCGCGAGGGTGACCGCCGCGCCGTCGGGCAGGCGTTCGGCGCCCGCGTCCTCCAGCTCCTCCTGGACGACCCACTTGTGGTCCGTCACCTCGGGCCCGCCCGTCGTCGGCCGGTAGTCCACGGAGTAGGCGGTGGTCTCGTACGCGCCCACGACGGTGGCGGCGGCCCCCTCCATCCCGGGCATGTGGTCCGCCATGAGGGTGACCTCGGTGTCCACGGGGTGGGCCGGGTCCGCGGCGGGCTCGATGCCCTCGGGGGCGGGGCCGCCGTCCATCGCGTGGCCCGCGTGCCCGCCGTGGGAGGACGACGTCGCCGCCTCTTCCCCTCCCGTCGCGCAGCCGGTGAGCGCGAGCAGACTCGCCGCAGTCACGGCGACGGTCCTGGTCCAGAAACGCATGGTCATCGTCCGGTGTCTCCTTCGTCATCGGTGGTCTGGGGGGCCTCGAGGTGCCCGAGCGCCGCACGGAACGCGGCCTCCGCCGTGTCGCCGTAGGGCACGAACAGCACCTCGTCCACGGTGCCGCCCACCTCGTCCGCCATCGCGTGGCAGGTCTCGACGGCGATCCGCGCCGCGTCCTCCATGGGCCAGCCGTAGATCCCCGCGGAGATCGCCGGGAACGCGACCGTCCGGGCGCCGAGCCCGGCCGCCACCTTCAGGGACTCGCGGTAGCACGAGGCGAGGGTGTCGGACTTGTCGATCGTCTTGGCCCACACCGGGCCCACCGTGTGGATGACCCAGCGCGCGGGCAGGCGCCCCGCCGTCGTCGCCACGGCCTGGCCGGCGGGCAGCCCCTCCGGCAGGTCGGTCTCGCGCAGGCGGCGGCACTCGGCCAGGATCTCGGGACCGCCACGCCGGTGGATGGCGCCGTCCACGCCTCCGCCGCCGAGCAGGGTGGAGTTGGCGGCGTTGACGACGGCGTCCGCGTGCGTGGCCGTGATGTCCCCGGGGGCGATGGTGAGCTGCATGGGTTCACGCTAGGCGCGGGTGGGCGCCGTCGGACAGGGCCGGTAGCCTCGGCCCCATGAGCACCCCGACGCCCACCGGACCGACCCCCACGCCTCCCGGCGGCGAGCTGCTGCCGCTGATCAGCCTCGCGGTGGAGCACGTGTTCAACACGCTCGGCCGGCAGCCCGTGTTCGCCCCCACAATCCTCGCCGTCACGGCCGACGGCCAGCGCGGCATGTGGGAGCACCCGGACCTCCAGCCCGAGCAGGCGGCCGCCACGGTCGCGAAGATCAGCCCTCGCCCCACGCGGGCGGTGGCCGTGTTCGACGGCGAGATCGAGACGGCGGACGGACCCCGCCCGGCCGTCGCGGTGGAGGCCTTCGACGCCGCCGCCCTGGCCTCGACCCGCATGGTCTTCCCGTACCTGCCCGGCGTGGCCGCGGCGGGCATCGCCGCCCGCGTCGACGGCGACCCGCAGGTCGTGGCCAACGGCCCCAACCCGCTCTTCGGCTGAGCCGCCCGCCACGACGACGGCGCGCCGCGGCCTACCGTGTCCGTGCAGCCTGCGAGGGTGGGGTCATGGAGATCCTCAGCCTGCTGCTCGCCCTCACCCTCGGACTCGTGCTGGGCGCCCTGCTGGGCGCGTGGCTCATGTGGCGCCGGGCGGCCGACGGCGGTGAGGAGGCCCGCCGGGCCCAGGCCGAGCTGGCCGCGCTGCGCACCGAGCACCAGGGGGCGCGAGAGGCGCTCGCGGCCGCCCGGGCGGAGCAGCGTGCGCTCACGGCCGCGCGCGCCGAGGACGCCGAACGCCAACGCGCGGAGTCCCAGGTGATGTCCACGCTCGCGCCGCTGGGCCAGCGGCTGGCGGCGCTCCAGGAGCAGGTGAGCGTGCTGGAACGGGATCGGGCGTCCCAGTTCGGCCGGCTCGGGGAGCAGCTCCGCGCCGCCGCAGCCACCGACCGGGACCTGCTGAACCAGACCACGTCGCTCATGGCCACGCTCAAGTCCACTTCCGCGCGGGGCCACTGGGGCGAGGCGCAGCTGCGGCGGGTCGTCGAGGCGGCGGGCATGCTCCACCACGTGGACTTCACGGAGCAGGCCACGCTGTCCGGCAGGGACGGCGAGCGCCTCCGCCCGGACCTCGTGGTGTCCCTGCCCGGCGGCAAGGCCATGGCCGTGGACGCCAAGGCCCCCATCGGGGACGCGCTGGCCGCCGAGGCCCTCGCGGACGAGCCCGGCGAGGAGGCGTACGAGCGGCGCCAGGCGCTGGCCGCCCAGCACGCCGCGGCCGTGCGCCGCCACGTGGACCAGCTCTCCGCGAAGTCCTACTGGGACGGCCTCGAGCACTCCCCCGAGCTGGTCCTGTGCTTCCTGCCCGCCGAGTCGCTCCTGGCCGCGGCGCTGGACGCGGACCCCGGGCTGCTGGACCACGCGTTCTCCCGGAACGTCGCGCTCGTCGCCCCCGTCTCCCTCCTGACCGCCCTGAAGTCCGTGGCCTACGCGTGGCGGCAGGACACCCTGGCCGAGAACGCCCACACCGTGGTGGCCAGCGCGAAGGACCTCTACGAGCGTCTCGGCACGCTCGGCACTCACCTGGACCGCATGGGCGGCTCCCTCAAGACCGCCGTGGACCGCTACAACCAGCTCGTCGGCAGCGTCGAGTCGCGCGTGCTCCCCGCCGCCCGGCGCCTCCGCGACGCCGACCCGGGCCTGGCCCCCACGCCGGACATCCGCACGCTCGAGTCCGCGCCCCGGCCCCTGGCCGCCCCGGAACTGGTCGCGGGCGTGGAGGAGGACGAGCTGCGCCGTCGTCGGGCGGAGTCGGCGCGGGAGGCGTGAGCGGGGCCGCACGGGGGCCGGGCGGGTGGGCCGTCGCGGCCCCGACGTCGTCTTTCCGTGTCCCGGGCCACTTGCTACCGTGAAACTCACAGAGAATTGCCAGGCCGCGCCAAGGGCCTGACCTGAAGAGGAGGCCCCATGGAGTCCCGCCCACTCCCCCCGCCGAGCAACGTCAACGAGCACGTCTCCCGCTTCGACCCCCGAGCGGCCGCCCAGGAGTTCGAACACGAGCTCTCCCCGGGCATGCGTGACGAGCCGCTGCCCGGCGGCGAGAACGTCAAGCGCATCATCGGCCTCGTGGTCGGCCCCCTGCTCGCCGTCGCCCTGTTCCTGCTGATGCCGGGCGACCTCGGCGTCTGGCCCCGCCTCGTCGCCGCCACCGCGGTGCTCATGGCCGTGTGGTGGATGACCGAGGCCCTGCCCATCCCCGCCACCGCCCTGCTGCCGCTCGTCGTCTTCCCGCTCGGCGTGCCCGCCGAGGAGTCCGACGGCGGCATCACCTTCGACGCCGTCGGCGCGAGCTACGGCAACAACATCATCTTCCTGTTCATGGGCGGCTTCATGCTCGCCCTGGCCATGCAGCGCTGGAACCTGCACCGGCGCATCGCGCTCGGCGTCCTGAAGTTCATGGGCGCCAGGACCGTGAATCTCATCCTGGGCTTCATGATCGCCACCGGGTTCATCTCCATGTGGGTGTCCAACACCGCCACCGCCGTGATGATGCTCCCCATCGGCGTGTCCATCCTCGTGCTCGTCCAGCGCTACGGCACGGACGGCGCCCTGACTGCGGACGAGGGAGCGGACCAGGTCGACCGCCCCGCCGCGCCCGCATCCGCGGCCGGCGAGGCCCCCACGCAGGCCGAGATCCGCTCCCTCACGAAGTCGAACTTCGGCACCGCGCTCATGCTCGGCATCGCGTACGCCGCGTCCATCGGCTCGCTCGGCACCATCATCGGCACCCCGCCCAACACCCTGCTCGCGGGCCACATGGCCGCCGAGCACGGCGTGCAGATCGGCTTCGGCCAGTGGATGCTGGTCGGCGTGCCGATCGCCGTCGTGCTGCTCTTCGCGTGCTGGTTCCTGCTCACCCGCGTGCTGTTCCGCCCGGAGATCGACGAGGTCCCCGGCGGCCGCGACCTGATCGCCACCGAGCTGGCCCGCCTCGGCCGCATGAGCGCCCCCGAGGCCAAGGTCCTCGCCGTCTTCGTCCTCGCCGCGCTGGCCTGGATCACCGTGCCGCTGATCTCCGAATACGTCCTGGACCTGGAGTCCCCGCTGCTCTCGGACGCGGCCATCGCCATCGTCGTCGGACTCATCCTGTTCCTCCTGCCGGCCGGTGGCGGGGCCGGGCGCGGCGTGCGCCTCCTCGACTGGGAGGCCGCGAAGGACCTGCCGTGGGGCGTGCTCCTGCTGTTCGGCGGCGGCCTGGCCCTGTCCGGTCAGTTCTCCAAGTCGGGCCTGTCCACGTGGCTCGGTGAGCAGGTCAAGGGCTTCGGTGACATCCCCGTGTGGGTGCTCGTGGTGATCGCCTCCGTCGGCATCCTGCTACTGACCGAGATGACCTCGAACACGGCCACCGCGGCCACGTTCCTGCCGGTCGCCTCCGGCGTGGCCCTGGGCACCGGCGTCGCCCCGCTCATGCTGGCCGCGCCCGTCGCCCTCGCCGCGACCTGCGCGTTCATGCTGCCCGTGGCCACCCCGCCGAACGCCATCGCGTACGGCTCCGGCTATGTGACCATCGGCCAGATGGTGAAGGGCGGCGTGTGGCTGAACATCATCGCCGCCGTGCTCATCTCCATCGCGTCGATGACCCTGCTCGTCTGGGTCTTCGGACTCTGAGTCCTGACCACCCGCCGGCCCGGCACGCTGAGGCCCGGGCACGCCGAGGCCCGCAGACTCGCCGCTTCGCCGGCGTCGTGACGGCGAGTCTGCGGGCCTCAGCGAGGAGACGAGGGGCGCGCTCAGGCCTCGGCGGCGCGGCGGCGTCCGCCGAGGGCGCGCCCGTCGTCGCCCACGCGCTTCATCTCGGCGCGCAGCTCCTTGGGCAGGGAGAAGATGATGTCTTCCTCGGCGGTCACCACCTCGTCCACCTGCCCGTAGCCGTACTCGGCCAGCAGCGCGAGCACCTCCTGGACCAGCACCTCGGGCACGGACGCGCCCGAGGACAGGCCCACGGTGGCCACGCCCTCGAACCAGGACTCGTCCACCTGGTTGGCGAAGTCCACGCGCTCGGCGCGGGAGGCCCCGTACTCCGCGGCCACCTCCTTGAGGCGCACCGAGTTCGAGGAGTTCGCCGAGCCCACGATGATCACCAGGTCGCACTCCGGCGAGATCGACTTGATGGCCGCCTGCCGGTTGGAGGTGGCGTAGCAGATGTCGTCCGAGGGCGGGTCCTGCAGGTTCGGGAACCGCTCGCGCAGCACGGAGACGATCTCGAGGGTCTCGTCCACGGAGAGCGTGGTCTGGGAGAGCCAGATCAGGTTGTCCGGGTCCTCCACCTGGACGGTGCGGGCCTCGGCGACGTCGTTGATCACCGTGGTGTGCTCGGGCGCCTCGCCGAACGTGCCCTCGACCTCCTCGTGGCCGTCGTGGCCGATCAACAGGATCCGCTTGTCCTGCTTGGCGAAGCGCACGGCCTCGCGGTGCACCTTGGTCACGAGCGGGCACGTGGCGTCGATGGTGCGCAGGTTGCGCTGGGCGGCCTCCTCGACGACGGCCGGGGACACGCCGTGCGCGGAGAACACGGTCAGGGCGCCCTCGGGCACCTCGTCCAGCTCGTCAACGAACACCACGCCGCGCTCGGTCAGGGTGTCCACGACGTGCCGGTTGTGGACGATCTCCTTGCGCACGTACACGGGGGCGCCGTGGTGCTCGAGGGCCTTCTCGACGGCGACGACGGCACGGTCCACGCCGGCGCAGTAGCCACGGGGGGCGGCCAGCAGCACGCGCTTCTCACCGGACACGGGCGCGGCCGCCTCCACCTCCTCACGGGAACGACGAACGCGCGGGACCTGCGGCATCCCGAGGCCGACGGCGGACGGACGGGCGGAGACGGAGGGAGCGGACATGCCCTCCATGCTATCGGCCGGGACGCAGACCGGGCCCGGGCTTCGCCGCGGGCTCAGCGCGACGTGACGTCGGCGGCGGTGTGGGAGCGGCCCACCGCGGGGGGACCGTCCGCCCGGGCGGCACGGACCCGGCCACGCCGAGCGACCCACAGCTCGGCCAGGGCCAGCAGCAGGCCCGCGGCCAGCACGATCCAGCCCAGGGTGGTCAGGGTCTGGGGGTAGGGGGCGACGGCGGCCGCGAACGCCGGGCGGGCGGCCTCCTCCATCTGCTGGACGAACGCGGCCACCCCGGGGGAGGCCCCCTCGGGTGCCGTGAGGTGGACCGCGTCCGGACCCAGGCGGGCGCCGCCGATCAGTCCGCCGGCCAGGGCGACCGCACCCGCCACGGCCACGGCGAGGCCCCGCCGCCCTCGGGGGGCGAGCAGCAGGGCGCCCACGAGCGCCAGCACGGAGGCGGCGGCAGCCCAACGCCAGTGCGCGGAGGCGTCCACCCAGCGGTGCACGGTGGCCCGATCCGTGCCGGCCAGGGCGTCGATGCGCGCGTCCATGCGCAGCGCGGTGCTGTCCCGCAGGTCCGCGGCGCGGTCGTACAGGGGTGCCAGCAGCGTGTCCGCGGCCCAGTCGCCGACGTCCGCGCCCGCGATCGTCTCCAGCAGCGCCTGCCCGGGCAGGTCGAACCGGTCCTCGCGCAGGTCACGTTCGATGTCGCCCAGGGCGGCGGTGATCCCGGACTGTGCGACGGGACCGAACGGGATGGTCACGTCCGCGCCCGAGCCGGGCTCGTCCGCGCCCTGCGGGTCCTCGAGCTGGGCGAGCCAGGCGCGCCGGGCCTCGTCAGCGGTGTCGGACCAGCCCTGCACCACCTGCGGGTCGTCCGCCACGCGCTGGGCCAGCGGGCGCAGCAGGTCCTCGGCCACCTGGGCCAGCGGGCCGGGCACCTGCTCGGGGATGGCGTCGTGCACGACGTCGTCGATCACCCCCGGCACGGCGGCGCGGACCTCGGGGTCCACCGCGACCTGCTCCGTCACCCCGCGCAGCAGCTCCGGGCGGTGCGTCGCCTCGTCGACGAGGGCACCGGCCGTCGCGAGCACCGCCAGCAGGCCCGCCAGGGCCGCGACGAGGAAGCTGAGGGTGGTGCGCATGAGGTCCTTTCCGTTCCGTTCCGACCCCGTCGAGCGTACTGATCCCGGCCGGATGTTCCCCGGTCTGAGCACCCGACCGGTCCGGCGGCGGCCCCGGGGGACGCCCGGGCGCCGTCTTGCGCGTCCGGCGAGGGCGGTACGGTGGGCCCGTGCCCGGGCGGACCGGGCGCGGACAGGAGGGACCCGGATGGACCAGCCCGTGACCGAGGGCGCCCCGGCGGCGTCGGACGTGCCCGGCTCGGCGCCCGCCCGCGCGGGCGAGACCTCCGCCGAGCGGCCGTGGCCCCTGCGGCGGCTCTCCGAGAACCTCAAGGCCCACATCGAGCGCGCCCCCGCCACGTGGATCGAGGGCCAGCTGATCGAGTTCAAGAACAACCGCGGCAACGTCTACATGACCATGCGGGACCTCGAGGAGGAAATCTCCCTGCCGCTCACCGCCTGGCGGAACGTCGCCATGACCCTGGACGGGACCGTCCAGCAGGGCTCCCGCGTGGTGGCGCGCGTGAAGCCGAACTTCTGGCTCAAGGCCGGGCGCCTGTCCATGAACGTACAGGAGATGCGCCCGGTCGGCCTCGGCGATCTGCTGGCCCGCGTGGAGCTGCTGCGCCGGGCCCTCGCCGAGGAGGGGCTGACCTCCCCCGCGCGCAAACGACCCCTGCCCCTGCTCCCCCACCGGATCGGGCTCATCACCGGCCGCGACTCGGACGCGAAGAAGGACGTGCTGCGCAACACGCTGCTGCGCTGGCCCGCGGCCGAGTTCGAGATCCGTGAGGTCGCCGTGCAGGGCGCCGAGGCCCCTCGGCAGGTGGCCGCCGCGCTCGCCGAGCTCGACGCCGACCCGACCGTGGACGTCATCGTCATCGCCCGCGGCGGCGGGGCGCTCGAGGAGGTCGTGCTCCCCTTCTCGGACGAGGCGCTGGTGCGTGCCGTGGCGGCGGCGCGCACGCCCGTCGTCTCGGCGATCGGCCACGAAGCGGACCGCCCGGTCCTCGACGACGTCGCCGACCTGCGCGCCTCCACGCCCACGGACGCGGCCAAGCGGATCGTCCCGGACGCGGCCCAGGAGGCCGCGGGACTCGCCGACGCGCGCCTGCGGCTGGCCGCGGCCGTCGAGCGCCGCGTGCGCGCCGAGGCCGAGGGGCTCGCGGCCCTGCGCTCCCGGCCCGTACTGGCCCGTCCGCACGTGATGGTGGACACCCGGCAGGAGGAGACGGACCGGTGGCGCGAGCGCGGCCGGTCCGCCCTGGGCCACCGGCTCGTCCGCGAGGAGGACGCACTCACGCAGCTGCGCGCCCGCGTCCGCGCCCTGTCCCCGCAGCGCACCCTGGACCGCGGCTACGCCGTGGTCCAGCACGCCGGACAGGTCGTGCGCGACGCGGACCAGGTCGCCCCGGACGACCGGCTCGACATCCTCGTGGCGGTCGGACGGATCACCGCGGACGTCGTCGCGACGCATCGGCCCACCCCGACCCCATCCCACGAGAGGACACGACAGGCATGAGTGAACAGGGCATGGAGCAGACGCAGGACCCGGGCCGCCCCAGCGGCGTGGAGGGCTTCACCTCCGCGGACGTCTCGGACGTGGCCCGGATGAGCTACGAGCAGGCGCGCGCCGAGCTGATGGAGACCGTGGGGAGGCTGGAGGCCGGTGGCGCCGGCCTCGAGGAGTCCCTGGCCCTGTGGGAACGCGGGGAGGCGCTGGCCGACCGCTGCCAGGCCTGGCTCGACGGCGCCCGCGCCCGCCTCGACCAGGTGCGCGGCGAGGCCGCCCCCGACGCCGGCTGACCACGCCCCCGCCCCGCTTTCGTTCGGGAAACGGCGGCCTCCGCCCCGCTTTCGTTCGGGAAACGGCGGGGGCGGGGGCCATCGGCCCCCGCCCCCACGCGACTCGCGCCCGACGTCGGTCAGGCGGTCTGGTCCTCGTGCTTGCCCTCGCTCATCTCCTCCACGACCTTGGCGTTGAAGGCGTCGAGGTCGTCCGGGGAGCGCGAGGTGGTCAGCCCGTTGTCCACGACGACCTCATCGTCCACCCACTGGGCGCCCGCGTTCTTCAGGTCAGTCTTCAGGGACGGGTAGCTGGTCAGGCGGCGGCCCTCCACGACGCCGGCCTCGATCAGGGTCCACGGGGCGTGGCAGATGGCCGCCACCGGCTTGTGCTGCTCGAAGAAGGCACGCACGAACGCCTGGGCGTCCTTGTCGATGCGCATGGCGTCCGCGTTCAGGGTGCCGCCCGGCATCACGAGGCCGTCGAAGTCCTCGGCCTTGGCGTCCTTCACCGTCGTGTTCACGTCGAAGGACTCGCCGTGATCCCAGTCGGACTGCATCGCGGTGATGGTGCCGGACTCCGGCGAGACGAGCACGGGGGTCGCGCCGGCGGCGATCACGGCCTCCCACGGGGAGGTCAGCTCGACCTGCTCGACGCCGTTGGTCGCGAGGAACGCGACGGTCTTGCCGGTCAGCGGGGCATTCTGGTTGGCGTTCTCAGTCATGGGTCCACCTTTCGGATCGGATCCGGAGCGCCTCTGCGGCGCCCGGTGTCCGTACATCGACTCACCGCGGCCCCGTGCTCGGCAAGGTCCGGCCACCACTGCCCGCCCATCGCGACGACGGCGGCGCTCAGCCCGCCAGCAGGCGACGGCGGGCGGCCGCGACGTCGAAGTCGGCCTTCGGCCAGTCCAGCCCCATCCCCTGCAGGGTCTCGATGATCAGCTGCTGCACCGCCAGCCGCGCGAACCACTTGCGGTCCGCCGGCACGATGAACCACGGCGCGTCCTCGGTGTCCGTCCGCTCGATCGCGATCCGGTACGCGTCCATGTACTGGTCCCAGTACGCGCGGTCATCGAGATCGCTCTCGCTGAACTTCCAGTGCTTCGTGGGGTCGTCCAGGCGGGCCAGCAGGCGCTTGGCCTGCTCCTCCGGCGAGATCCGCAGCATCACCTTGACGATCCGTGTCCCCGCGGCGCGCACGGCCGCCTCGAACTCGCGGATGGCCCCGTAGCGCTCCTCCACCTCGGCCAGAGGGGAGAGCCCGCGCACGCGGTGCACGAGCACATCCTCGTAGTGCGACCGGTCGAACACGGAGACCAGGCCGGGCCGCGGGAGGTGCGGTCGGATGCGCCACAGGAAGTCGTGGGCGCGCTCCTCCGGGGTCGGCGCCTTGAACGCGTGCACGTGGACGCCCAGCGGATCCATCGCCCCGATCACGTGGCGTATGATCCCGCCCTTGCCGGCGGTGTCCATGCCCTGCAGGACCACCAGCAGGGACGGCACCTCCCCCACGGGCGCGTCGCGCACCGACTGGGCGAACAGCAGCTCCTGCAGGTCGGCGAGCGCCCGGCCGCGCGCGGCCAGGTCCTTCTTGCCCTTCGCCTTGTCCCCGCCGTAGCCGGGCGTCGCGGCGGCGTCGACGTCGGCCGGGCCCCGGACCTCGTCCCCGCGGCGGGCGGCGAACAGCTCCCGGGCGGGGGCGCCGAAGACGCCGTCGTCGGTGGGGCGGGCGGGTCCGCCCGCCTCGGCGGCCGGGGTGTCAGCCATGGCGCTCCCTCCAGTCCTCGAGGAAGTCCTCGAGGCGGTCCAGGGCCACGTCCAGGTCCTTCACGCTGGGCAGCGTGACGAGCCGGAAGTGGTCGGTGTACGGGTAGTTGAATGCCCCGCCGTGCGAGACGAGGATCTTCTTCGCCCGCAGCAGCTCGATGACGAACGCCTCGTCGTCGTCGATCGCGTAGACCTCCGGGTCCAGCCGCGGGAACAGGTAGAGGGCGCCGTGGGCCGGCTGCACGGACACGCCGGGGATGGCGTTCAGGCGGTCCTGGGCGAGGTTGCGCTGCTCGAGCAGCCGACCGCCGGGCAGGACGAGGTCGTCGATGGACTGGTAGCCGCCCAGTGCCACCTGGATGGCGTGCTGCGCGGGCACGTTGGCGCACATCCGCATGTTGGCCAGCAGGGTCAGGCCCTCGAGGAAGTCGGCGGCCCGGTGCTTCGGCCCGGACACGGCCACCCAGCCGGAGCGGTAGCCCGCCACCCGGTATGCCTTGGACAGGCCGGAGAACGTCAGGGTGAGCACGTCGTCGGACAGGCCGGCGGCGTTGATGTGGCGGGCGCCGTCGTAGGTGATCTTCTCGTAGATCTCGTCCGCCATGAGGACGAGGTTGTGGCGGCGGGCGACGTCCACGATGCCCTGCAGCACGGCGCGGGAGTAGACCGCGCCAGTGGGGTTGTTCGGGTTGATCAGGACGATGCCCTTGGTGCGCTCCGTGACGAGGGACTCGATGTGCTCGAGGTCGGGCTCCCAGCCCTCCTCCTCGACGCAGCGGTAGTGCACCGCTCGGCCCCCGGCCAGGGTGGTGGCGCCGGTCCACAGCGGGTAGTCGGGCGAGGGGACGAGGATCTCGTCGCCGTCGTCGACCAGGGCCTGCAAGACCATGGTGATCATCTCGGACACGCCGTTGCCGATGAACACGTCGTCCACGCCGATGTCCCGGATGCCCCGGGACTCGTAGTACTGCGAGACGGCGATGCGCGCCGAGTAGATGCCCTTGGAGTCCGAGTAGCCCTGCGCGTGCGGCAGGTGCTGGTGCATCGCCGCCAGGACGGCGTCCGGCGCCTCGAAGCCGAACGGGGCCGGGTTGCCGATGTTCAGCTTCATGATCCGGTGGCCCGCGGCCTCCATCCGCTGCGCCTCCTCCAGGATGGGGCCGCGCACGTCGTAGCGGACGTTCAGCAGCTTGGCGGACTGGCGGATCTGGCGGGGATGCGGGGTCGGCATGCCCCCATCATGGCACCCCCGGGCGGTGTGCATCACAGTCGCGCTCGTGCGACGCGGGCCGGCACCCCTCCCCCGTGCGAGCTCAGAACCAGGAGCCGCGGGGCACGAACCAGTCCTCGGGCGCGTCCTCCAGGCCATGGTCCACCAGCCAGTACTGCGCGGCCTCGGCGGCCGGAAGCGGGTCGTCGCCCGTGGTGAGCCGTTCGAGCTCCCGCAGGCCGTCGCCGTCGAGGGCGGACATCACCTCGGCGATGCGCCGTTCGGCGTCGTCGTCCAGCGTCGCGGCGGAGCCGACGGCGGTCAGCCGCCCCTCGGGGAGCACGCGGCCGTCGTCCTCGAGCGGGACGAGCGAGTTCGCGTCGATCTCCGGATCCGTGCGGGTCAGCAGCGCGACCTGGGCCTCATCCGCGACGACGGCGGCGCTCGGGTCCTCGGTGTCGGCCAGCCAGGTCTCGGGTCGACAGCCGGCGAGCCGGTCCAGGCGGGCGCGCAGGGCCGTGGCCGCGTCCGGATCCGCCGCGGCGGTCAGGGGCGGGGGCGCGACGGCGGTGAGCGACTCGCACCGGCCGTTGAGGTCCGTGATCGACTCGAGCTCGAGCCGGGCCGCGGTGGTCTGGGTGACGACCGCGGCCAGGCGCAGCACGCCCGCCGACGAGGACAGCACCGCCGGGGCCTCGTCCTGCGGTGTCCCCGCCGCGGACGTCTGCCCGGCGAGCAGCGTCTCCAGGACGCGCCCGGCCGCCGGGGCGTCGGCCGCGGGGTCGCCGACGGGCAGCGCGGTGGGGCTCGGGGCGGCGGTCGAGGCGGTGGCCGAGGCAGTGGGCACGGCGTCCGTGGACGGGCCGGCCTCCATCCCGGTCGGCGTCGACGCCGGCGACGGCGGGGACGGCAGCGCCGCTGCGGGGTCGGCGGCGGTGGCCAGGGCCAGGGTGTCCACGACGGCGACCGTGTCCCCGCCGGCGGCGGACCACGCCGACTGCTCCACGGCGACGCCGTCCTCGTCCGCCACGGCGTGGCCGTGCAGGCGCAGGTGACGGGCCAGGACCGCCGCGACGGCGCCCTCCAGGCCCTCGCCGCCGTGCACGACCGTGATCGGGGTGCCTGACGCGGAGGGCGTCGGCGGGGCGTCCGCCTGCCGCGCGCACGCCCCCAGGGCCAGCGACAGCACGAGGGCGGAGGCGGCGAGGGCCGTCGGGCGGCGGTGGGCGGGGCGGCTCACGTGTCCACCCCGGCACGGGCGAGCGCCTCGGTGACCCAGGAGGCGGTGCGCAGCTCGCTGAGCTCCGCGAGGTCGAACCAGCGTGCGTCCGTCGAGGATCCGCCGACCTCAGGGCGCAGGACGCCGCCCGTGATGCGGGCGGTGTAGAGGACCTGCACGGTGAGCAGGGGCAGCGGCTCGCCCCGCAGGCGCTTCTCCACCGGGATCGTCCCGGTCGTGACGCCCAGCAGGCCCGTGAGCTCGGCGGTGTGGCCGGTCTCCTCCCAGACCTCGCGCAGGCACGCCTCCTCCGGGCTCTCGCCGAGTTCGATGCCGCCGCCGGGCAGCGTCCACTGCAGGAACTCGGGCCCCTGCCACGAGCTGAGCAGGACGCGGCCGCCGTCCACGATCAGGGCGTAGGCGCCGGCGCGGGTCTGGAACGGGCCGGCGGGGTGCGCTCCGGCGGCGTCCGGGGCGGCGGGGGTGGTGCTCATGGCTGCGGGCTCCTGGCGGCGGTGGGACGGCCCGCGGCGGGCGACGCCGGGGCCCGGCCAGTCTACGAGCACCGCCCACCGCGAACAGCGGCACGGTCCACCGACCCGCGCCCTAGGCTGGAGGACCACCCGTCCCACCCCCGGAAGGAGCAGCGCCCGTGGACACCCCGCAGGACCCGCCCCGCCGGGACGACCCCTCCGGCGGCCCCGTGGAGCCAGCCGTCGACGCCGCCCTGGACCGGGTGCACGCCCTGCTCCGGCAGGCCCGCGTCACCGCGGCGCCCGACGCCCCGACCGCCCTGGACGCCCGCGGCTGGTGGGAGCTCTCCCTCGAGGCCGCGCTGCGCGACGAGCCCCGGGAGTCCGCCCGCCTCGCCGACTCCGGCCTCGCCGCGCTCGTGCCCGGCCAGGACGACGTCCGCCTCGCCCTGCTGCGGGCGCTCGCGGTCGCCGCGGGCCAGGTCGGGGACGAGGCCGCCCTGACCCGCTGGGTGGAGGCCCGGGCGGCGCTGCTGCGCCACCTCGGCCGGCCCCGGCAGGCCGGGCTCGAATCCCAGCTCGGTGCCGCCCTCGTGCGTGATCCGGACACGGTCGAGGCGGCGGTGCTGGCCGGCGTCGTGGAGGACGAGCCGGGCGCTCCCGGCGAGGACCCCGGGGACACCGTCCTGCCCGAGGCCGCCCTGGCCCTGGCCGTGCACCGCGTGCACACCGGGGACCTGGACGCCGCGCTCGAGCTGGCCCGCCGCGTCATCGCCGTCCTGGGCGGGCTGCGCGCGGCCGGTGCCCTGCTGCCCACCGGCTCGTGGTCCAGCGCGCATCTGCTGCTCGCCCGCCTGCACCTGTGGCGGGGCGAGCACGCCGAGGCGGACGCGGCGGCCGCCGTCGTCACCGCGCTGCCCGCCGCCCGGGCCGTCCTCGCCTCCGCCACCACGGTGCGGGCGATCGCCGCCCACGAGCTGGACCGTCCGACGGCGGCCCTCGACCTGGCGCTCGAGGCGGCGGAGCGGATGGCCTCGGTCGGGCTGCGGCGCGGCGCCGCCTCCGCGGCGGCCCTGGCCGGGCGCGTGGCCGGCGACCTCGACGGGTACGAGGAGGTCGCCGTGGCCGCGTGGGAGCTGGCCTCCGTGCACGCGGAGAAGGCCGAGGCGCCGGAGGCCTCGAGCCTGAGCTACTGGTGGGCGCACCAGCTCGTGCTCGCCGGCCGCGCCGACGAGGCCGAGCCCCTGCTCGCCCGGCTGGTGCGCCGCGAGGCCACCCACGGCCGGGACGTCGAGCAGGCCCGTGCCCTCGTGGACCTCGGTCACGCCCACCACGACCAGGACCGCGCCGAGAACGCGCTGCCCCTGTGGCGGGAGGCGGCCGGCCTGTTCGAGGCCCACGGCCAGTGGGAGGACGCCGCGCGCACGCTCCTGGCCGCCGGCGCCCTCGTGAACCGCGAGCGCGACGAACGCACCCGGCCCTCCGCCCTCGACCTGTTCGAGCGGGCGGTCGCGGCCGCGCGCCAGGCGGTGGACGAGGACCCGGCGGTGCTGCCGGCCGCGCTGCACGCGCACGGGTACCTGCTGTGCGAGTCCGGCCAGGCGGAGGGCCTCGACCTCCTCGAGGAGGCGCTCGCCCTCGTGCGGGACGCCGGCGCCGACTGGCAGGTGGCCGACTACACGGACACCCGCGCCCGTGCCCTGTGGTCGCTCGAGCGGGGGCCGGAGGCGATCGCCACCGCGCTGCAGGCCGCCGACCTGTTCACCGCCGCCGGGGACCGCGAGGGCGCCGCGCAGGCCGAGCTCTTCGCCGCCTACGTGGTGGCCGAGGACGGCAGCCCCGAGCAGGCCGCGACGCTCTTCCGCCTGGTGTGCGAGTCCACCGAGTCCACGCTCGTGCGCCTCGGGGCGCTCACGGGCCTGCACCAGTGCCTGTCCGCCCTCGGGGACCACGACGGCGCCGCGCGCGTCCGGGACGAGCTCGACGCGCTCCGGGAGGGGCTCGGCGCGGACTGACCGCCGCTCGAGGGGGTGGCCGCCGTCGCGGGTCAGAGGCCGACGCGGGCCAGGGCGGCGTCGGCGGCGGCCCGGCGGGCGGACCGCACGGCGCGGGGCGCGGTCGGCTGCGCCGCGAGGGCGGCGAGCACGGTCGCGACGCGGGCCGCCAGCGCCACCTCGTCGACCTCGCTGCGGGCGTGGCGCCGGAACCGTGCGGCCACGGCGCGCAGCGCGGCGCCGCCGGCACCGAGGTCCACGGCGCCCGCCTCGAGATGGGCGATCAGGACGGCCCAGTCGTCCACGCGGTGCCCCATGCCCAGGTCGTCGGCGTCCAGCACGCCGGTGATCCGCTCCCCCGCGGCGTCCACGTGCAGGTTCCCCGGGTGCAGGTCGCCGTGCACGGGCACGCGCGGGCCGGGGTCCCCGGCCGCGAGCGCCGCGCGGATCCGGTCCGCCCGGGCGGCGGCCTCGTCCTGGGCCTCGGGGTCCAGCACGACGGCGGCCCACGTGGCGTGCTCGAGCAGGACGGCGGGTCCGCCGTCGTCCGCGTCGGCGCCCCCGGCCGCCCCGGCCGTGGGGCCCGCCGGGCCGGGAGGCTCCTCGGGCACCGGCGGCAGCCGGTCCAGCAGCGCGGCGACCCGCGCGGGGTCGAGCGCGGCGGCCTCGGGCCCGGCCAGCAGCGCCCGCCAGGGCAGGCCCGGCACGCTCGCGAGCAGGAGCACCCCGCGCTCCGGCGCCGCGCGGACGGCGGGCACCGGCACCCCGGCCGCCCCCGCGGCGGCCTGCCGCCGGGCGACCCGTGCGGCGCGCGCGGGCGGGAGCACCTTCAGGAACGTGCGGGCCAGGACGCCGTCGTCGCCGGTCGCCTCGACGGCCAGGACCGCCCGGTCCCGCGGCCGGTAGCCGCGCCACGTGAGGCGGGCCCGGCCCGGCGCCGTGCCGAGCAGGGCCGCGAGCGCGTCCGGGTCGGCGGTCAGCGTGAGGCCCGGCAGGACGGGGTCGGCGGGGGCCCACCACCACAGGGTACCGTCCTCCAGGATCCCGCGCTCGTCCGGGACGGGTGGGCACGCCGTGGCGGGGGCGGCGGGGTGCCGGGGGTCGCGGGCGAGGACGAGGGTGCGGGAGCGGACGCGGGCGTCGCCCGCGCGTCCGGTCATCACGTCCAGGTCCAGGACGCGCGCGAGCCGACCCCCCCGCTGCAGGTGCAGGGCGTCGGCTCGGGTGCGCAGCCAGCGCTCGCCCGACGCGCGGACGGCCTGGCGCGCGGCGGCTCGGTCGATGCTCACGGGCGCGGCCGCCCGGCGGGGCTCAGCAGGCCCGGCGCCGCGCCAGGACGTTGTCCAGGTCCAGGGCGGCGATGTCCTGCTCGGCGGCGGCGCTGATCTGATCGTCCGCCGTGCGCGCGGCGTCCTGGGGCCGGGTGTCCGCGCCGGTGGGGGCGGGGGTCTCGAGCGGCGCCGGCAGGGGGCGGGCCATCTCCGGGGCGTCCAGGTAGGTGGGGCGCGGCACCGCGGGGATGGTCACGGCGCGGTCCGCTGCGGGGGCGGCGGCGGAGGCGGTCACCACCACGGGCTCGACCCGGGGTGCGGCGGGCGCGGCGGCCGGGCGCGGCGCCTCGGTCTCGAAGGCCAGCACGGTCTCCAGCACGCGGCGGTCCCGCTCGGGGTCCGCGGGCGGGGCCTGCCGCTCCTCGGCCGCCGGGGCGGCGGGGCGCTCCGGGACGACGACGGCGGCGGGCCGGGCACGACGGGTGCGGTCGCGGACCGCGAGGGCCCGCAGGCCGGCCAGCCCGGCCACGGCGAACAGGAGCGACCAGCCGGCCAGGGCGAGCGTGCCCGCGCCGAACGCCGCGGCGAGACCGGCCACGAGGAACACGAGCAGGGCCACGAGGGCGGCGAGGAACAGCGCCGTGCGCCCCCACCGGATGTGCAGGCCGGTCCGGCCGCGGGCGGCGCGCGCCGCGTCGGCGGCGGCGCTCAGGCGGCCCGAGAACCGGGCGGTCAGGGCACGGACGGCGGGCGAGCTCTGCAGGCGGTGCATGAAGGACCTCGGCATCGACGGGCGGGCGGGGGCGGACGCGAGACGATGGCGGCGCAGCACGAGCCGCCAGGCCAAGAAGGCCACGAGGGCCACGATGACCAGCGACGCGCTCACCCGGGCGTCGGCCAGCGCGTCGAGCGCGGCCTGCACGGCCCTCGTCGGCGCGGTGGTCTCGTCCATGCGGTCAGCCTAGCGCCGGGGGCGGACCGGTCCGGCCATCGCGGCGTGTCCGCACGCGGCGTGTCCCGTCGGCCCCTCAGGGGCGCGGCCGCGAGGCCAGCCACCGGGCCAGCAGGCCGTCGGGGACCTCCTCGGCGGTCACCGCGAACGTCCGGTGGTCCCGCCAGGCGCCGTCCACGTGCAGGTACGCGCGCCGCAGGCCCTCGTCGCGCAGGCCGAGCTTCGCCACGACCCGCAGGCTGGCCGCGTTCTCCGGGCGGATGTTGACCTCGACCCGGTGCAGACCGGCGCTGCGGAACGCCCAGTCCGTCGCCATGGCCACGGCCGTCGGCGTCAGCCCCCGACCCGCCTCGCGACGGTCGATCCAGTAGCCGATCGAGCCGGAGAGCACCGAGCCGTACTGGATCCCGCCCAGGGACAGCAGCCCCACCAGGCGGTCCCGGTCCGGGCGGTCGTCGTCGAGGGCCATGCCCCACGTGTAGGCGCTGCCGTCCCGGCCCTGGCGGCCGTGCCAGCGGACCATCTGCCCGAACGACGCCGGGCCCGCGCCCGGCACGGGGCTCGTGGCGTCCCACGGCGTCAGCCACTCCCGGTTGTGCGCCCGCTGCTCCTCCCACGCCTCCCGGTCCCGCCGCCGCAGCGGCCGCAGGGCGAGGGTGCTGTGCCGCAGGGTCACGGGCCAGGGGGAACGCTGCCAGGACATGGCGTCGATCCTATGCGCGGCCGGGCGCGGCACCGGTGCGGCGGGCATCATGGGGACATGCGCACTCCCCCTCCCGTGCCCGAGCCCGCCGCCACGGGCCCCGTCGCCGGCGTCGACGACGTCGTGGACGCCAAGGCCGCCCTGCGTGCGCGCCTGCGCACCGCCCGCCGCGACCGCTCCCCCGCGCGCCGCGCCGCCGAGTCCGCGGCCGCCGTCGAGCACCTGTGGGCGTGGCTGGGTCCGCGCGTGGCCGCGGCGACCGCGGACGGGACCGCCCCGGTGGTGGCCACCGTGCTGCCGATGGCCACCGAGCCGGACACCGGTGGGCTGCGCGCCCGCCTGCTGGTCGCGGGGGCGCGGGTGCTCGTCCCCGTGATCGAGCCGGAACGACGCCTGAGCTGGGCCTCCTGGCACCCGGGCGTCGCGACGGCGCGCGCGGCGAACGCCCCCGTGGACGAGCCCGTGGGCGAACGGCTCGGGACCGACGCGCTGGCGGCGGCGACCGCGGTGGTCATGCCGGCGCTCGCGGTGGCCGAGGACGGGATGCGCCTGGGCCAGGGCGGGGGCTACTACGACCGCTTCCTCGCCGAGCTGCCGCGGAGCGTGCCGACCGTGGCCCTCGTGTTCGAGGACGAGCTGCTGCCGGCGGGCGCCATCCCTGCCGAGCCCACGGACCGGCCCGTGGACGGCGTCGTCACCGCGGCCGGGCTGCGCTGGGTCTGAGCCCGGCCCGCGGCGCGGAGTAGCATCGGGGGTCGGATCCCCCCAGAACCGCGCGCCCCGGCGCGCCCCGAGCGAGCTGGAGCTGAGCATGCCCACCTACGCCTACCGCTGCAAGGACTGCGGCCACGCCTTCGACGTCGTCCAGGCCTTCACCGACGACGCCCTCACCGAGTGCCCCGCGTGCGGCGGCGTCCTGCGCAAGCAGTACGGCTCGGTCGGCGTGAGCTTCAAGGGCTCCGGGTTCTACCGGACCGACTCGCGCTCCGGCACCGGGGGCACCGGCTCGGCCGGCGGATCGACCTCGGACTCGGCCGCCGGGTCCTCGACGTCCTCGACGTCGTCCTCGTCCTCCGCCCCCGCGGACTGACCCGGCCGGATCGGGCCGGCTCAGCCCCAGTGGGGCGGGCGCTGCTCGCGCAGCCAGCGGTCGTGCTCGGCCTCGGCCGCGCCGATCTCGACCCCGGCCTCATGTCCGGTCGGCGCGGTCGCCGGCGACGTCCCGGCCTGCCCGGTCAGCCGGGGCATCCCCGGCAGGCGCGGCTCGCGGCCGTCGGCGGCTGCCGGGCCGGTGCCCGGGGCGTCCGCCCGGCGCGGGCCGCGGCGGCGCGGCGCGCCGTCAGCGGACATCGTCGTCGGTCTCGTCCGTCTCGTCCGCCGGCTCCACGCCCAGCCGGTCGGCCAGCTCCCGGGCCACGGACTCCGGGTCCGCGAACACGTCGATCGCCCACAGGGTCCGGGGCTCCCAGCCGCGGGCCTCGAGCCCCTCGGGCAGGGTCCGCGAGCGCTGCCGCACCGTGAGGGCGCGGTACACCTCGCCGCCGTCGCCGGCCAGGGCCAGCGGACGGGGCGCCTCGTCCCGGTCCGCGCGCGGATCGAGCACGGCCAGGTCCATGACGCCGGCGTAGCGGGGCAGGACGCGGGCGCCGTGCTCCTCGAGACGGTCGCGCAGATCGGCCAGCAGCGGGTCGCCCACCATGCCCACCGGATCCGCGGCGTCCTCGCCGAGGTAGGCCTCGAGCAGCCGCAGGAACCAGAGGGCGCCGCCGTCGAGCCGGTCCTCGTCCAGGTCCGCGGCGCGCAGCGCGGAGATGAGGTGCAGGCGGCGGCGTGCCCGGGTGAGCGCGACCGTGACCATGCGCTCGCCGTCCGGGTCGGAGAAGGCGCCGAAGTGGTGCACCACGCGGCCGTGCGGGGTGCGGCCGTAGCCGGGGGTGAGGATCACGGCGTCACGCACCACGGAGGCGGCGCGCACGACCGGCACGATCACGAACGGCTCGGCGTCGGCGGCGTCCTCGCCGCGGCCGCGGGCGAGGAACTCGTGGGCCCACGGCGCCTGCGCGGCCGTGGCCTGCACGGCGGCGGCCACCCTGCGGGCGTGCTGCTCGGACACCGTGACCACGGCCAGGGACTGCTCGGGCCGGTCGCGGATGTGCTCGAACACGCGCTCCACGGTGCGGGCGACCTCGGCGTTCGTGGACTCGACCACGTCGCCGCCGGTCATCGGGATGCCGGTGCCCTCGGGCAGGTACTCGGCCGTGACGGCACGATCCCGGCCGGTGGCCTCGCCCGCGGTGGGCAGCGCGTCCAGGGCGCCGTCATAGGCGAGCGCGGAGAGCAGGCGCACGAGGCGCCGCTCGAGGGGGCGGTGCACGGTGCGCAGCGGCAGGGTGGGCAGCACCTCGTCCAGCGCGTCGTGGGCCGAGCGCAGCGGGCGCAGGGGCCCGGCGGTCGCCGTCGGGTCCACGGACACCTGGAACGACTGCGGGCGCCCGATGACCGGGTCGCCGAGGGCCACCACCTGGGGGGCGCGGGTGAGCGCGCCCATCGCGGTGGCCAGGGCGGTCGCGTCGGCCTCCAGCAGCACGACGACGTCGGCGCGCCACTCCGGGGGGAACTCGGACAGGGCCATGGGCGAGGTGGTGACCACCGGCACGAGCGGCTGCAGGAGCTCGGGGGTGATCGTGGCCAGGGACTCGACCGTGGGGCTGCCCTGCTTGAGCAGGGTGCGCAGCACGGCCGCGTCCGCGCGATAGGTGCGCAGCGCCTCCCGCCAACGCGCGGCCAGCGCGGCGGAGAGCCGGGCGCCGCCGCGCTCGAGATGGGCGCGGTCCAGGTCGCGGAACCCGCGCTCGACCTCCGCCAGGTCCGTGCCGCTCATCATGGCCAGGAAGTCGTCCCCGGAGATCATCGCCTCGAGCGCGGACTGCCACCACGCCAACTCGAGCTCGGCGGTCAGGGCCTCGGTGGGCACCTCGCGGTCGCGCAGGTCCTCGAGCAGCTCCGCCAGGCCGTGGTCGCGCAGGCTGTCCAGCACGAGGGTGCGCTCGGGCAGCGTGGCCAGGGTGTCGCGGTCCGCCACGAGCCCGTCGACGGCGGCCACGAGGTCGTCCACGTCCCGCTCCTCCAAGGGCGCCTCGGCCACGGCCTCCGGGGCGAGGACGCCCTCGAGCCGGCGCAGGCGCTCGCGCACCTGGCCGACCTGGCCCATCACGTGCTCGCCCTGGTCCGGCACCTGCGGGGGCGTGCCCGGCTCGGCGGCGTGGCGGTTCCAGTCCTCCAGGACGGCGGCGGCGTCCACGAGGGCGCCGTGCAGGTCCGTGGGCTGCACGCCCGGGCGGACCGCGTCCTTCGCCGCGCGGCGCAGGCGGGACCGGGTCACCGAGGACATCTCGACCAGGTGGAGGCGCCGCCACGAGCTGGTGGCGGTCGCCGCGACCAGCTGGGGCACGTCGAGGGAGAACACCTCGGGGGTGAACTCGGTGAGGGTGCGGGCCACACGGCGGTAGAGGTCCGCCTGCTCCGCCCAGCCGGCCACCGTGCGCTCGGGGCGCAGGCCGGCCTGGGCGGCGGCGGTGTCCACGGCGCGCCGGGTGGTGTGCAGGGCGGCCGCCAGCTCGTCGGCCAGCTCCGAGGCGGCCTCGGTCTCCTGCACGTTGCGCACGCGGGCGCCGAACCAGCGGCTCTCGGTGGCGGCGGCCGAGAACGCGCCGAGCTCCCCGGCGCGCACGAGCTGCTCGCCCACGGCCTGCCGGTTCACGGTGGAGTCCAGCACGGAGCGCTTGAGGCGCACGGTGGTGGCCGGCGGCGTCTCGAGCCCGGTCAGGGCGGCCAGGGCCTGCATCGCCTGGAACGGCGAGCAGCCCCAGCGGGGGCGGACGTGGTGCAGTGAGCCGACGTGCTCCTGCAGCCGGCGCCGTCGTTCGGTCAGGGCGGCCTCGTCCCGGGCGGTGTCGGGGTCCACGGCCCGCTCGGAGCGCAGGACGGCCTGCACGAGCTGGCGGCGGAGCAGCTCGGGGTCCGCGTTGGCGGGCACGTCCAGCGCGATCGAGCGCAGGTCCGCCTCCTCGAGGCGGTCGAGCACGTCGGCCAGGGCGGCGGAGCGCTCGGCCACGACCAGCACGCGCCGACCCTCCCAGGCCAGGCGCGCGGCCAGGGCGGCGGCGGTCTGGGTCTGCCCGGTGCCGGGGGCGGCCGCCACCACGAGGGACTCCCCCGCCGCGGCGTGCTCGAGCACGCGTGCCTGGGCGGCGTCGACGTCGACGACGAGGCGCTCGTCCGCCGGGGCGACGTCATCCTCCGCGGGCGCGCCCGTGGGCTGCAGCGCCGCCGGGCGGGGCACCATGCCGGTCCCGGCGTCGTACAGGGCCTGCACGACCGGCAGATCCTCGAGGGAGGCGGGCAGGGAGGCGGTCTCGCCGAGGTCCGCGAACGTGGAGACGAGCAGGCAATCCTGGATGTGCAGGTCCGCGATCGCGGCGGTCTCCTCGCGCAGGCGGGCGAACGCGGGGGCGGGCTCGAGGCGCGCCGTGGCGTAGGCGGCCTGCTGGTACGCCTCGGGGTCCAGGGCGATGCCGTGGTGCCGGCGCAGGTTCCGCACGAGCGCCGGGTTCAGGCGGGCCGGCTCGGTGATCTGGACCTCCAGCTCGTCCCGGCCCCGGGCGCCGCGGCGCACCGTCAGGGCCACGCGGGCCAGCAGCACGGGGGCGGAGCGGCGCTCCCGCCGACCGTCCTCCTCGGCCGTCCACGTGGCCACGCCCACGGCGAGCGCGCCGACGTCGATGCCGCGTTCCTCCGCCAGCTCGCGGACCTTGGCGCGCAGGCCGAGGGAGACCTCGTGCGCCGCGTCCAGCTCCGGGCCGGCCGGCAGCAGGGTGGACAGGCGGGTGCGCCGCCCCAGCAGCAGCTGCGAGACGCCGGAGGAGTTCGCCTCCGTGAGGTCGATGCTGTTGGCCGCCGAGGGCGCGAACCGCAGCATCGTGTCGTTCTCGGCGCCCGAGCCCAGGGAGGACACCCAGGCGGCCGGGTCGGGGCGGGTCTGCCCCTCGTCGGGGCGTGCGGCGGCGCGGGCGCGGGCCAGGCGCGGGAACTCCTGCTCGGTCACGTGCGTGCGGTCCTTCCTCCGTCGCCTGGGTCCAGGCGGTCTTCGTGCGGACGGCCGCCCCGGTCAGGGGCGGCCGGATGCGGCGCCGGACGCGCCGCTCACTCCCACTCGATGGTGCCCGGCGGCTTGCTGGTCACGTCGAGCACGACGCGGTTGACACCGTCGACCTCGTTGGTGATGCGGTTCGAGATGCGGGACAGGACGTCGTCCGGGATCCGCGCCCAGTCCGCCGTCATGGCGTCCTCGCTGGTGACGGGGCGCAGGACGACCGGGTGGCCGTAGGTGCGGCCGTCACCCTGCACGCCCACGGAGCGCACGTCCGCGAGCAGCACCACCGGGCACTGCCAGATCTGGCGGTCCAGCCCGGCCGCGGTGAGCTCGGCGCGCACGATCGCGTCCGCGCGGCGCAGCAGATCCAGGCGCTCCTGGGTGACCTCGCCGATGATGCGGATGCCCAGACCCGGGCCCGGGAACGGCTGGCGGTGCACGATGCCCTCGGGCAGGCCGAGCTCGGCGCCCACGGCGCGGACCTCGTCCTTGAACAGCTCGCGCAGCGGCTCGCACAGCTCGAACTCGATGTCGTCCGGCAGGCCGCCCACGTTGTGGTGGGACTTGATGTTGGCCGCCCCGTCCCCGCCGCCGGACTCGACGACGTCCGGGTAGAGCGTGCCCTGCACGAGGAAGCGGACCTCGGTGGCGTCCGGGTCGTGCTCGGACTCGAGGACGATGTCCGCCTGCGCCTTCTCGAAGGTGCGGATGAACCGCTCGCCGATGATCTTGCGCTTGGCCTCGGGGTCGGTGACGCCGGCCAGCGCGGACAGGAAGTCCTCGCGCGCGTCCACCATCACGAGGCGGGCGCCGCCGTGGGCCTCGCCGAACGCCTGCTCGATCTCGGCGGACTCGCCCTCGCGCATGAGGCCGTGGTCCACGTAGACGCAGGTGAGGCGGTCGCCGATGGCGCGCTGCACGAGGGCCGCGGCCACGGCGGAGTCCACGCCGCCGGACAGGCCGCAGATGGCCCGCTTGTCCCCGATCTGCTCGCGGATGCGCTCGACCTGCTCCTCGATCACGCCGCTGGCCGTCCAGTCCGCGCCCAGGCCCGCACCCACGTGCAGGAACTGCTCGAGCACCCGCTGACCGTGGGAGGAGTGGCCCACCTCGGGATGCCACTGCACGCCGAAGATGCGGCGCTCGCGGTCCTCGAACGCGGCGACGGGGGCGCCCGCGGTGGAGGCCGTCACGGCGAAGCCCTCGGGCGCCTGCGTCACGGCGTCCCCGTGGGACATCCACACGACCTGCTCGAGGTCCTGGCCCGCGAACAGCACGGAGTCGGCGTCCACCGAGTCCAGGCGGGTGGAGCCGTACTCCCGGGTGCCGGTCTTGGCCACGGTGCCGCCGAGGGCGTGCGCAATCGACTGGAAGCCGTAGCACAGGCCCAGCACGGGCACCCCGGCCTCGAGCAGCGCCGGATCCAGCTGCGGGGCGCCGGGCTCGTACACCGACGACGGCCCGCCCGAGAGGATCAGCGCCGCGGGCTTGCGCTCCAGGATCTGCGCCGCCGGGGTGGAGGCGGGCACGACCTCGGAGTAGACGTTGGCCTCGCGCACACGACGCGCGATGAGCTGTGCGTACTGGGCGCCGAAGTCCAGCACCAGCACCGTGGGCATCACGTCGCTGAGCGGGGCGGGGGTGTCGGGGTGGGGGGCATTCTGCGTCACCCGTCCAGGATAGTCGAGGCGCTCAGTAGCGCCGCGCGGCGTCCGGGAAGCGGTGCAGCTCGTCCCGGACCACGCGGGTCATGCGCTTCTCCACCACGAAGGACAGGAACGGCACGACGCCGCCGCCGGCCATCGCCAGCAGGCGCAGCGGCTCCCAGCGCATCAGGGACCACAGGCGGAACGAGGCGAGCAGGTACACCACGTACATCCAGCCGTGGGCGATGAGGATGAACAGGGACAGGTTCACTCCCCCGGTCACGCTGTCCGTGGGGTGCAGCCCCAGGCCGTTGGCCTCTCCGTCCAGGGTGGTGCCGCCCGCGTAGAGCTCCACGTGCATGCCGTACTTCAGCACCATCTCCGCCACGAGCAGCAGGAGCATGATGCCGGTGATCCACGCGCACACCACGTAGAGGCGGGTGGCGGAGCGGATCTGCTGCTGGGTGCCGGCGAAACGGCGATGCTCCCGGCCTGGCCGCGGGGGCGGCTCGGGCAGGTCGGCCTCCGTGATGTCCTCGGGATCCGGCAGGCTCGCCGGGTCCACCGGCTGGGGGCCGGGGTGCTGGGTGCTCATCGGCTCTGCTCCTCTCGGGGCCCACGGGGGCCCGGGTCGCGGGGGTCGGGGCGCGCGGCCCCGTCGTCGTCGTGGTCCTGGCGTGGGTGCGCCGCGGACTGTGCCGCGACGGCCCGCTCCTTGGCCTCGCGCGCGGCCGCCCGGCGCCGCTCGAGCTCCTCGGCGCGCCACTGCGCGGCCCACTCCTCGTCGAGCCGGCGCTCGTGCTCGTCCCGGACGTGGTCGTCGCGGACGAACCGCCACCACAGGAACAGGGCGAAGCCGGCGAAGAGCATCCACTCCACGGCGTAGAAGACGTTGAGCCAGATGATCTGGGTCTCCTCCGGCTGCGGGGCCACCCACACCGGCTCGAGCCCGCCGGGGCCGGCCGCGCCCGTCTCGGCGCCCGCGGCGTCGGCCATCTCGAACGCCGCGACGTACGCCGCGTAGGACGGCTCGTCCCACACGTTCACCAGCTGGGCCGGGGCCAGGCTGCGGTACAGGAGCCGGTCGGCGGTGTCCTCGGCCGCGGCCTCACGCGGCAGGGGCCCGTCCGGGGGCAGCAGGCGCCCGGTGACGGTGACCTGCCCGGCGGGCGCGGGGTCCACGACGTCGGCGTCGGCCGACCAGCCGCGGACCACCGGGACGACCTCGCCGTCCGGGGCGCCGGCCACCCGCAGGGCCGTGACCGTCCAGTAGCCGTCGCGGCCGTTCAGCAGGCGCGGGCCGACCAGGACGTCCGTGCCGGGCACGAACTCCCCCTCGACCGTGACCACCTGGTCGGCCTGCGAGCCCAGCAGGGCCTCGTAGGGGCGCACGTGCTCCAGGAACGGCACGGCGTTCTCGGTCTGGGTGCGCGGCGGCGGCGCATTCGTCTCCGCGGACTCGAACTGCCACTTGGACAGCGCCACGAAGACCGCGGCCGCCACGAGGGCCAGCACCAGGGTGGCCAGCCAGACGGGCTTGAGGGCGGTGCGCAGCACGCCGTATCAACTCTTCCGGTCGGGGTGCCGCCACGCGGCGGCGGGGATCAGACGGTCTGGGTGGGGGTCACGAGGACCTCCACCTTCTGGAAGTCCTTGAGCTCGGTGTAGCCGCAGGTGGCCATGGCACGCTTCAGACCGCCCATCAGGTTGGACGTGCCGTCCGCGTGGCGGCCGGGCCCCCACAGGACCTCCTCGAGCGGAGCCACCTGGCCCACGTGGGTGCGGTGCCCGCGCGGCAGCTCCGGGTGGACGGCCTCGAGGCCCCAGTGCCAGCCGCCGCCGGGGGCGTCGGTGGCGCGGGCCAGGGCGGCGCCCAGGACGACCGCGTCCGCGCCCATGGCGATCGCCTTGACGATCTCCCCCGAGGTGGAGACGCCGCCGTCGGCGATCACGTGCACGTAGCGGCCGCCGGACTCGTCCATGTAGTCGCGGCGCGCCTCGGCGATGTCCGAGATGGCCGTGGCCATCGGCACACGGATGCCCATGGCGCGGCGCGTGGTGGTGGACGCGCCGCCGCCGAAGCCGACGAGCACGCCGGCCGCGCCGGTGCGCATCAGGTGCAGGGCCGGCGTGTAGCCGGCCGCCCCGCCCACGATCACGGGCACGTCCAGCTCGTAGATGAACTGCTTGAGGTCCAGCGGCTCCTGGGTGGAGGAGACGTGCTCGGCCGAGACGGTGGTGCCGCGGATGACGAACAGGTCCACGCCCGCCGCCACGACGGTGCGGTAGAACTCCTGCGTGTTCTGCGGGGTCAGCGAGCCCGCGACGACGACGCCGGCCTCGCGGATCTGTGCGAGGCGCTCGGTGATCAGATCGGGGCGGATGGGGGCCGCGTAGGCCTCCTGCAGCATGCGGGTGGCCTCGGTCCCGGCCGGGCCGGCCTCGAGGGCGGCGATCTCCTCGAGCAGCGGGCGCGGGTCCTCGTGGCGGGTCCACAGGCCCTCGAGGTTGAGGACGCCGAGACCGCCCAGCCGCCCCATCGCGATGGCGGTCTCCGGGCTCATCACGGAGTCCATGGGCGCACCGATCACGGGCATGTCGAACGTGTAGGCGTCGATGCGCCACGTGAGGCTGACGTCCTGGGGATCCCGGGTGCGCCGCGCAGGCACCACGGACACGTCGTCGAGGGAGAAGGCCCGGCGGCCGCGCTTGCCGCGGCCGATCTCAATCTGGTTCGTCACCGGGCCAGCCTAGCCCAGGCGCCACGGGGGTGGCGCCGACCGTGTCGTCGGCGCCGCCCCCGTCCGGGGCTCCCCCGGACCCGACGTGCGGGTCAGCGCGAACGGTAGTTCGGGGCCTCGACGGTCATCATGATGTCGTGCGGATGGGACTCCTTCAGGCCCGCCGCGGTGATGCGCACGAAGCGGCCGTTCTCCTTGAGATCGGCCACCGTGGACGCGCCCGTGTAGAACATCGTCTGGCGCAGGCCGCCCACGAGCTGGTGGACCACCGAGGCGACCGGGCCCCGGAAGGGCACCTGGCCCTCGATGCCCTCGGGGATCAGCTTGTCCTCGTCCGGCACGTCCGCCTGGAAGTAGCGGTCCTTTGAGAAGGAGCGCGTGCCGTTGCGGGTCTGCATGGCGCCCAGGGAGCCCATGCCGCGGTAGGTCTTGAACTGCTTGCCCTGGTAGAACACGAGGTCGCCCGGGGACTCGGCGGTGCCCGCCAGCAGGGAGCCGAGCATCACCGAGTCGGCGCCGGCCACGAGGGCCTTGCCGATGTCACCGGAGTGCTGCAGGCCGCCGTCGGCGATCAGCGGGACGCCCGCGGGGCGCGTGGCCTTGGCCGCCTCGTAGATGGCGGTGATCTGCGGGACGCCGACGCCGGCCACCACACGGGTCGTGCAGATCGAGCCCGGGCCCACGCCCACCTTCACGGCGTCCGCGCCGGCGTCGACGATCGCCTTGGCGCCCGCGTAGGTCGCAGCCTGACCGCCGATGACGTCGACGTGCGCGGCCGCCTTCTCCTTCTTCAGGCGCGCGATCATGTCCAGCACGCCGTGCGTGTGGCCGTTCGCGGTGTCCACCACGAGGGCGTCCACGCCCGCCTCGACGAGCGCCATGGCGCGCTCCCAGCCGTCGCCGAAGAAGCCGACGGCGCCGCCGACGCGCAGGCGGCCCTCGTCGTCCTTCGCGGCGTCCGGGTACTGCTCCGCCTTGTCGAAGTCCTTGATGGTGATCAGGCCGGTCAGGCGGCCCGCATCGTCCACGAGCGGCAACTTCTCCACGCGGTTCTGGGAGAACAGGCGGATCGTCTCGGCGCGCGAGACGCCCTCCTGCGCGGTGACCAGCGGCATGCGGGTCATGGCGGTGTCCACCGTGCGGGTGGCCCACTCCTCGCGCGGGATGAAGCGGGTGTCGCGGTTGGTGATGATGCCCAGCAACGTCATGTCCTCGGCCACCACCGGCAGGCCCGAGACGCGGTACTGGGCGCACAGCTCGTCCAGGTCCGCGAGCGTGGCGTCGGGGCCGATGGTCACGGGGTCCTTGATCATCCCCGACTCGGAGCGCTTCACGGTGTCCACGTGGCGGGCCTGGTCCTCGATGGACAGGTTGCGGTGGATGATGCCCATGCCGCCCTGGCGGGCCATGGCGATGGCCAGCGGGGCCTCGGTCACGGTGTCCATCGCCGCGGAGACGATGGGGATGTTCAAGCGGATGTTGCGGGTCAGCCGGGTGCCCGGGTCCGCGTCCGCGGGGATCACGTCGGTGGCGTTGGGCAGCAGCAGGACGTCGTCATAGGTGAGGCCGAAGAAGCCGAAGGGATCCGAGGAGGAGTGGACGGGCTCGGGGCTGGGACCGGTGCTGGTGATGGTCACGAAGGGGCCTTTCGGGACGGGTGTTTCCGCGATTCTATGCCCGGGGGCCAAACCGGCGACCCGGGTGCGGGCCACGTCACAGGACCCCCGCGCTGGGCCACGCGGGGGCGAGACGGACGTCACCACCACGTCACATGGCGCAATCCGTTTCGGCGTCGTGGTAATGGACCGCCTAACCTCCCCGGATGAGCACCGCACAGTCCTCCCCCGCACCGGCGCCCCGACGTCGGCTCCCCGCCTGGACGTCGAATTTCGGCTGGCAGATCGCCGCCGCCCTCGTCCTCGGCCTCGTCCTGGGCCTGATCGCCCGCGCGACGGGGCACACCTCCGAGCACCCGACCTGGCTCGGCGAGACGCTGGCCACCGTCGGCAGCATCTACATCAGCCTGCTGAAGGCCGCGGTCGTCCCGCTGGTCTTCTTCGCCGTCGTCGCCTCCATCGCCAACCTGGCCCAGGTGACCAACGCGGCCCGCCTGGCCGCCAAGACCCTGCTGTGGTTCGCCATCACGAGCCTGATCGCGGTGCTCATCGGCCTCGCCGTCGGCGTCGTGCTGCAGCCGGGCGTGGGCACCGGCCAGACCGCGCCGGCGTCGTACCAGGCCAAGGACGTCGGCTGGCTCGACTTCCTGACCTCCCTGGTGCCGGCGAACTTCCTCGGCCTGACCGTCAAGACCACGGCGGGCGAGGACGGTGCGCTGGCCTCCTCCCCCACGTTCAACGTGCTCCAGATCCTCGTGATCGCGATCGTCGTGGGCGTGGCCGCGCTCAAGGTCGGCGCGAAGGCCGCCCCGTTCCTCACGTTCTCCCGCTCGGTGCTCGCGATCATCCAGAAGCTGCTGTGGTGGATCATCCGCCTGGCACCGATCGGCACCATCGGCCTGCTGGGCAACGCCGTGGCCTCGTACGGCTGGTCCACGATGGGCACGCTGGCCAAGTTCGTGGTGGCGGTCTACGTGGGCCTGGCCCTCGTGATGCTCGTGGTGTACCCGCTGCTGGCGCGCCTGCACGGGCTCTCCGTCAAGCAGTTCTTCACCGGCGTGTGGCCGGCGTTCCAGCTCGGCTTCGTCTCCCGCTCCTCCCTCGGCACGCTGCCCGTCACCCAGCGGGTGGCCGAGCGCAACTTCGGCGTGCCCACCGGCTACGCCTCCTTCGCCGTCCCGCTGGGCGCCACCACCAAGATGGACGGCTGCGCCGCGATCTACCCGGCCGTGGCCGCCGTGTTCATCGCCCAGTTCTACGGGATCGAGATGAGCCTGAGCCAGTACGCCCTCGTGGCGCTCGTGTCCGTGCTGGGCTCGGCCGCGACCGCCGGCACCACCGGCGCCACCGTGATGCTCACGCTCACGCTGTCCACCGCCGGGCTGCCCCTCGAGGGCATGGCCCTGCTCCTGGCCGTCGACCCGATCGTGGACATGGGCCGCACCGCCCTCAACGTGTCCGGCCAGGCCCTCATCCCCGCCCTCGTGGCCTCCCAGGAGGGCATCCTCGACCGGGACCGCTACGACGCCCCGCGCGGCGACATCTTCGGCGAGGACGAGGAGGAGATCGTCGAGGCCCGCGCCCACGCGACCGCCGACTCCCGCGCCGAGCTCGTCGGCTCCCCGACGCCGCGCGCCTGAGTCAGCGACCGGACGGGCCTGCTCCGGCGGGCCCGTCCGGGCCGTCCCCGTCCCCCTCGTCCAGGTACTCGCCCAGCACGTAGTCGTAGTCCACGGGGTTCCCGTCCTCGTCCGTGCGGCGGTACCAGTCGGTGATCTCGGCGGCGGTGGAGTCGAACCCCTCGCCGGCCGCGTACCAGCTGCCCGGTGGGGTGCGCTCCACCGTGAACGCGAAGTCGTCCCCGTACTCCACCAGGCCCCGCACCGTCGCCTTCTCGACGGCGGCCCTCTGGTACCGGTCACGGATCGCGAAGGGGTCGTTGGCCAGTTCGCGCTGGAGCGCGACCGCCATGAGGACGAGCACCACGGTGAACGGCAGCGCCGTGATGGTGATGAGGTTCTGCAGGCCGGTGAGCGCGGTGTCGCCGCCGGTCAGCAGCATCACGACGGCGATGCCCGCCATGCACAGTGCCCAGAACACCGTGATCATGCGGCGTGGGGCCGGGTCGCCGCGCTGCGAGAGCTGCGAGTTCACGATCGAGGCGGAGTCCGCCGTCGTGATGAAGAAGACCGCCAGCATGACGATCACGACCGGGGCCACCAGCCCGCCGCCGGGCAGCTGGTCCAGGACCACCCAGAAGATCTCCGCCGGCGCAGGCAGCGAGGCGGCCGTGCCGTCCGGCGCCAAGGAGCCCCGGGTCCGCTGCAGCCAGATGGTGGTGCCGCCGATGATCGTGAACGCGCCCACGATCACCGCGGCCGGGATGAACAGGGCGCCGAGGACGTACTGGCGGATGGTCCGGCCCTTCGAGATCTTCGCCATGAACACGCCCACGAACGGGGCCCAGCTGACCCACCACGCCCAGTAGAAGATCGTCCAGTTGGAGAGGAACTCCTGCATGTCCTCCCCCTCGGCCATCGAGGCGCCGAGGGCGTCCGGGGCGGAGGAGACGTAGTCCATCAGGACGCCGGGCACGATGTTCAGCAGGAACGCCGTCGGGCCGACGACGAAGAAGAACAGCGCCAGGCCGAGGGCGAGCAGCATGTTGATGTTGGACAGCCACCGGATGCCGCGGGCCACACCGGACACCGCCGAGACGATGGTGCCGATCGTGAGCACCACGATGATCCCCAGCGCCACCGTGTTCCCCGGCGCCGACCACCCCGAGACGATCTCCACGCCGCGGCCGATCTGCAGGGCGCCGATGCCCAGCGAGGCCGCCGTGCCGAACAATGTGGCGATGATCGCGAGCCCGTCGATCAGGCGCGCGCCGACCGAGTCGCTGCGCGGGGAGTCGCCGAACAGCGGCGCGATGATCGAGCTCATCAGCGGCACCCGGCCCCGGCGGTAGGACACGTAGCCGACCGACAGGCCGACGATCGCGTAGATCGCCCACGCGTTCACGCCCCAGTGCAGCGCGGCCTGGGCCAGCGCGCCCGTCACCGCCTCCTCGCTCCCCGCCTCGTACGCCCCCGGGCGCGGGGCCAGGTAGTAGGTCAGCGGCTCGTACGGGCCGAAGAAGATGATGCCGATGCCGATGCCGGCCGCGAAGAGCATGGCCGACCAGCTCGCCGTGGAGTACTCGGGCTTCTCCCCGTCCAGGCCCAGCGGGATCTCGCCGTACCGGGAGAACGCCAGGACCAGCAGGAACACCACCATCCCGATGGCCAGCAGGACGAACAGCCAGCCGGCGTGGACCATCACCCAGTCGAGGGCCGCGCTCGAGACGGCCAGCACGGCGTCCGGCTGCAGCACACCCCACACCACGAAGCCGACCACCAGCAGGCCGACGACGGCGAGGATCACCCGGTCCACGCCGTAGCGCACCCGGCGGTCCTCCACGGACACGCCCGGCACGAGGGCCGGGTGGATGCCGTGCGGATAGGAGAACTCGCGGACGAAGCGGCGCAGCCGTGGCCGGGCCGGGGTCCGGGTCGTGTGGGACCCGGTGGGACGGGGCGGCGTGGGTGTGTCCATGGGCACACCATAGAGGGCACCCCGGACGGCCGGCGTCTCCCGCCCGGACGACGACGGCCCCTCACCCGGGCGGGTGAGGGGCCGTCGTCGACAGCCGGCCGTGTCAGGGCCGACTCAGGGGTCAGTGCTGGTGGCCGGCCTCGTCCTCGTCGGCGGGCTTGTCCGCCACGAGGGTCTCGGTGGTCAGCACGAGGGCCGCGATGGAGGTGGCGTTGGCCAGCGCGGAGCGCGTCACCTTGACCGGGTCGATCACGCCGTCGGCGATCAGGTCGCCGTAGACGCCGGTCTTCGCGTTGAAGCCGTGGTTCGGCTCCAGCTCGGCGACCTTGGAGACCACCACGTAGCCGTCCTCGCCCGCGTTCTGGGCGATCCAGCGCAGCGGCTGCTTCAGGGCCTTGCGGACGATGTCCACGCCCACGGCGGCGTCACCGGTCAGGGCCTGGACGTCGGCGTCGGTGTCGAGCACGGTCAGCGCGTTGATGAGCGCGGTGCCGCCGCCGGCCACGATGCCCTCCTCGAGGGCGGCGCGGGTCGAGGACACGGCGTCCTCGATGCGGTGCTTGCGCTCCTTGAGCTCCACCTCGGTGGCGGCGCCCACGCGGATCACGCCGATGCCGCCGGAGAGCTTGGCGAGACGCTCCTGGAGCTTCTCGCGGTCCCAGTCGGAGTCGGTCGCGGCGGCCTCGGCCTTGATCTGGGCGATCCGGGCCTCGACGTCCTCGGGCGCACCGCCGCCGTCGACGATGGTGGTCTCGTCCTTGGTGACGGTGATGCGGCGGGCGGAGCCGAGCACGTCCAGGTCGGCCTGCTCGAGCTTCATGCCGAGGTCCGGGGAGACGACCTGGGCGCCGGTGAGGATCGCGATGTCCTGCATCATGGCCTTGCGGCGGTCGCCGAAGCCCGGAGCCTTGACGGCCACGACGTTCAGGGTGCCGCGGATCTTGTTGACCACGAGGGTGGACAGGGCCTCGCCCTCGATGTCCTCGGCGATCACGAACAGCGGCTTGTTGGCCTGCACGACCTTCTCCAGCAGGGGCAGCAGCTCCTGCACGTTGGAGATCTTGCCCGAGTTGATCAGGACGTAGGCGTCCTCGAGCACGGCCTCCTGACGCTCGGCGTCGGTGACCATGTACGGGGACAGGAAGCCCTTGTCGAACTGCATGCCCTCGGTGACGTCCAGCTCGGTGGAGGTCGTGGAGGACTCCTCGATGGTGATGACGCCGTCGGTGCCGACCGTGTCGAACGCGCGGGCCAGCAGCTCGCCGACCTCGTCGTTCTGGGCCGAGATGGCGGCCACGTGGGCCACCTCCTTGCCCTCGACCGGGCGGGCGTTCTCCTGCAGGCGCTGCTCGACGGCGGCCACGGCCACCTCGATGCCCCTCTTGACCTCGCCCGGCGCGGCGCCGGCGGCGACCTGGCGCATGCCCTCGTTCACGAGCGCCTGGGCCAGCACGGTGGCGGTGGTGGTGCCGTCGCCTGCGATGTCGTTGGTCTTGGTGGCGACCTCCTTGGCGAGCTGGGCGCCCATGTTCTCGTACGGGTCCTCCAGCTCCACCTCACGGGCGATCGTGACGCCGTCGTTGGTGATGGTGGGGGCGCCCCACGCCTTGTCGAGCACCACATTGCGGCCCTTGGGGCCGAGGGTGACCTTGACGGTGTCGGCGAGCTTGTCGATGCCGGCCTGGAGGGCGCGGCGTGCGTCGTCGTTGAAAGCCAGCTGCTTGGCCATGACGGACGCTCCTTTCGTTCAGGGAGTCAGGGGGTGCGGAGACGCGAGGGGCCCGGGGCGCGCGCACCGGTGCGGTGCGTGCCGCTCACCGGGCCCGTCGCGGTGGGGTCACTTGGTGACGACGGCCAGCACGTCGCGGGCGGAGAGCACCAGGTACTCCTCGCCGCCGACCTTGACCTCGGTGCCGCCGTACTTGGAGTACAGCACCACGTCACCCTCGGCGACGTCGACCGGCACGCGGTTGCCGTTCTCGGCGACCCGGCCCGGGCCCACGGCCACGACCTGGCCCTCCTGCGGCTTCTCCTTGGCGGTGTCCGGGATCACGAGGCCCGACGCGGTGGTCTGCTCGGCCTCCAGGGGGCGGACAACGATGCGATCCTCGAGGGGCTTGATGGAGACAGACATGCTGCACACTCCTTCTTCGTCGACGTGCGGCTCCGGCGGGCTCGCCGGTCCGCTGATGCTGTGGTCTGCGGGTGCGCCACGGGCGTCAGACCCTCCGTCGTCGCGGTGCCGGACGGTCCACCTCGGGCATTGGCACCAGGTACCCCCGGGTGCCAGCCCCGATTCTACTCCGGGTTTTGGCACTCCTTCAACATGAGTGCCAGCCGTGTCCCCGCCGTCCGCCGAGGGCGGAGGTCGGTGGCACGATGCGGTGGGGCGGCGGGCCGGGCGGGTTCCGGGCCCGGGGGCACACGGAGTGGTCACGACTGCGGCCGGGATCCTGTCCCTCCCCCACTCCCCACCCTGCCCCCCGCCACCCTCCGTGGGCAGAAACCGCACCCCCGCCCATCGCGTGGGCAGCATCCGCAGGTTTTCGATCTCCGTGGGCAGAAGCGCCCTCTCTTCCGCCCACGGATGTTGCGTGGGCGGAACTCCTCGCAGTTCTGCCCACCGAGCCATGACGACGTCGTCCCGACGGGACAACCGGCCGTCGCCGAGTCCTGCACAGCCGGCCCACCCCGCGCCGTTGTGCACAGACACGCGGCCCGCCCGGCCGCCGTCGGACCGACCGCGTCAGGGTCGACCCATGCCCTTCGCTCCCGACCTCCCCCTCGTCCCCGTCTTCACCACCCGCGACGTGCTCGAACGCGGTCTACCGCCCAGCCGGGTGCGGCGGTCCGACGTCCTCCGCCTCGCCCGCGGCATCCACCGTCGCCGTGACATGCCGCTGCGCACCTGGGAGTCGGCTGGGCTCCCGCCGCCGCACCACGGGGTCGGCCTCGACCTGCTGACCGCCCTCCTGCGGTCCCGTCCCGACGCCGTCCTCTCCCACGAGACGGCGGCGCACCTCCACGGCCTCCCGCTTCCCCCGGGCGGGGCCACGCGACGCGCCGCCGTCGAGATCACGTTGCACCGCGGCACCGCACGGGCGCGGATCCCCGGCGTCATGGAGCACCGCAGACCCCTGCCCGCCGGCCACGTCACCTCCGTGCTCGGGCTACGGGTGACGACGCCGGAACGGACCTGGCTCGATCTGTGCTCGATCGGCCACCCCTGGGACGAGGCATCCCTCGTGTCGGCGGGTGACCACCTGGTCCGTCACCCCTGGTCTCCGCGCGGCCGGCGGCCTCCCATCACCACGGTCACCGCGCTGCACGAGGCGATGCGGCCGCTCGGGCGGTTCGTCGGAAGACCGCGGGCGACGGCGGCGCTCGAGCGCGTACGGGTGGGTGCCGACTCGCCGCAGGAGACCCGGCTGAGGCTGGCGCTCGTCGAGGCGGGGCTGGGCGAGCCGGCTCTGCAGCACGTGTTCGACCCCGGGCGGCGGGACGCCCCCGAGGCCGATCTGTGGTTCGAGGACTGCCGGCTCGTCCTCCAGTACGACGGCGAGGTGCACCGGAGTGCCGAGCAACACGCCCGGGACGCCCGGCGAGACCAGTACTACGCGGAGCGTGGGCAGATGACCCTGCACGTCACGGGCCGGGACGTCGGCGAGGGATACGCGCGGGTGATCGAGGCCGTCCTCAGACGACGGGCACAGGTCTCGAACGGCTGGGATGCATGACGTCGTCGTCGCGTATGGCCCTGCCGTCCATGCGCAGGGGTTCCGTGGGCAGAAGCGAGGGTGCTTCTGCCCACGGAACCTGGAAACACGCGGGTTCTGCCCCCGGAAGGCGAGACCCGGCGGGTTCTGCCCACGGAACGCTCGCGTCGGCCGGGCACCCGACCCCCGCCCGGACCGACCCGGGCCGGCCTCACCGTCGCCCCGCTCAGTAGTACACGGCCAGCGGCCCGTGCGGTCCGTCCACCACGCTGCAGGGGGTCTTGAAGATCCGCTCCAGCACCTCAGGGCGCAGGATCTCGGCCGGGGTGCCGGTCTCCACCACCTGGCCGTCGCCCATGGCCACGATCCGGTCGGCGTAGTGGGCGGCGAAGTTGATGTCGTGCAGCACGATCACCACGGTCCGGCCCAGCTCGTCGGCCGCCCGACGCAGCTGCTGCATCATCTGCACCGAGTGCTGCATGTCCAGGTTGTTCAGCGGCTCGTCCAGCAGCACGTACTCGGTGTTCTGCGCCAGCACCATCGCCACGTACGCCCGCTGCCGCTGGCCGCCCGAGAGCTGGTCGAGGTACCGGTTCTCGAACGGGCCGAGGTTGAGGAAGTCGATCGCGTCGGACACGTGCCGCTCGTCCTCCAGGGTCAGCCGGCCGCGCGTGTACGGGTAGCGCCCGAACCCCACGAGCTGCCGCACGGTCAGCCGCGTCACGAAGTGGTTCTCCTGCCGCAGGATGGACAGGGTCTGCGCGATCTTCCGGGACGGCGTCGTGGTGATGTCGTGCCCGCCCACGGCGATCGTCCCGGCGTCGGCGTCCTGCAGCCGGCCGATCATCGTCAGCAGCGTGGACTTGCCCGCCCCGTTGGGCCCCACGAGCGCCGTCACTCCCCCGGCCTGGATGTCCAGGTCCACGGGTCCGATGCACACCTCGTCGCTGTGGCGCTTCACCACGCCGCGCAGCTCGATCACAGACGTCCCTTTCTCATCACGACGACCAGGAAGGTGATGCCGCCGATCAGCTCGATGACCACCGTGACCGCACCCCCCGCGTAGAACACGTGCCGCAGCACGAAGTAGGCGCTCGTGAGCACCGCGTACCCGGCCAGCGCCGCCACCGGGAGGATGAACCGGTGGTCGTGGGTGTCGACGAGGCTGTACGCCAGCGTCGCCACGAGGAAGCCGAGGAACGTCATCGGGCCCACGAGCGCGGTGGTCATGGCCATCAGCACGGAGACCAGCAGCAGCGTCACCATGAGCTCGCGCCGGTGGGGCAGGCCCAGGTTGGTCGCGGCGTCGGCGCCGAGCGCCACCGTGTTCAGGCGGCGGGAGCGCAGCCACAGCAGCGCGCACACGACGACGGCGATGGGCGCGGCGATCGCCACGTACTCGGTCCGGGCGTTGGAGATGTTGCCGAAGAGCCGCGCGCTCAGCAGGTCGAACGAGTTCGGGTCCAGCAGTCGCTGCATGAACGTGCTCAGCGCGGCCAGCCCGCCGCCCAGCACCACGCCCACGAGCAGCATCAGATGGACGCTGCCGTAGGGCCGGGAGAGCAGCCACGAGTACAGGGCCGTCGCCAGCGCCACCATGAGCGCGGCCTGGGCGAGGAACGGCCCCACCCCGGTCAGCACCGCGACGCCGGCGGCTCCCAGCACGTACACGGCGACGGTCGACACGGCGGTGTAGAGCGCCTCGAACCCCATGATCGAGGGCGTGATGATGCGGTTGCCCGTCACCGTGTGGAAGGTGACGGTCGCGAAGGAGTGGCACAGTGCCACGATGCCGATCACGCCCAGGGACTCCACGCGCATCCGCGCGATCATCCAGAACGCGCGCGAACCGGGTTCGGCCTCGTTGCCCCACAGCAGGATCCCGGCGGTGGAGAGCACGGCGACGGCGGCCAGCACGGCGACGACGACCGCATACCTCCGGCGGTCGGCGGCGGTGACGAACGCGCCGGACCGGCGCGGGGCGTCGGCCTCGACGGGCCCGGCCGCGGTGGCGCCGCCGGGCGGGGCGGGGATGCGACCCGGGGCGGTCGCGAGCGGCTCAGCCATGCTTGGCCTGCCTCAGCAGCAGGGCGAGGAACACGATCGCGCCCACGAGGCCCAGGATCAGCGAGATGGGCACCTCGAACGGGGCGATCACGGTGCGCCCGATCAGGTCGCAGACGATCACGATCCACACGCCGACCATGACCACCCAGGGCAGGTTCGTCCGCAGGTTGTCGCCGCGCACCATGGACACGAGGTTGGGGACCACGAGCCCCAGGAACGGGAGGGCCCCGATCACCACGGTGACCACGCCGGTGGCCACGGCCACCATGGCCACGCCGGTGAGGATCACGGCGTCGTAGTTGAGGCCGACGTTCGTGGCGACGTCCTTGCCGAGGCCGGCCACGGTGAAGCGGTCCGCGATGACGAAGACCGCCACGCACACGATCAGCACGAGGAAGAGCAGCTCATACCGGCCGCGGACCACGGAGGTGAACGAGCCCGCGAACCACGCGCCCACCTGCTGCAGCATGTCCGTCTGGAGGGCGAGGAACGTCGACGCGGCGCCCACGACGGCGCCGAGCATGATGCCCACGATCGGCACGATGAGGGAGGACTGCAGGCGCACCCGCCGCAGGAAGAGGAAGAAGACGAGGGTGCCGACGAAGGCGAAGAGGATGGCCCCGACCATCCGGGTCACCAGGCCCGCACCCGGCACGAGCACCATGGTCACCAGCAGGCCGAGGCCGGCCCACTCGGTGGTGCCCGTGGTGCTGGGCTCCACGAAGCGGTTCTGCGTCATGAGCTGCATGATCAGCCCGCACATCGCCATCGAGGCGCCGGCCAGCACGAGGGCGACCGTGCGCGGCACGCGCGTGATGGCGAACATCTCGCGTCCGCCCTCCGCGCCGACGTCGTACACGCCCACGAACAGCGAGACCACGATGAGGGCCGCGGTCACCACGACGCCGACCAGCAGCGGCCAGGTGCGCTGCCAGCGGGTGCGCTCGGGCCGCAGGACGGCGGGCGGGACCCAGCACACGCGGTCGCCCCGCCCCGGCTCCTCGAGCCGGGGCGGGGCGTCGGCGACGTGGTGACGCACGTCGAGAGTCACTGCGCGCCTTCGAAGGCCTTCGCGAGGTCCTCCATGACGGTGGTGTGGTTCTGGATGTCCTCGGCGACGTAGAAGTCGGCGGGCAGGTAGACGATGTTGCCCTCCTTCACCGCGGTCACGTCCTGGAGGGCCTCGGAGCGCTCGATCAGCTCGGCGGCGGTGGCGTTCTCCTCGCCGATGGCGGCGTCGCGGTCCATGACGATCAGCCAGTCCGGGTTCGACTTCGCGATGGCCTCGACGGAGATGTCGTCGCCCTGGTGGTTGTCGGTGCCCGACTGCTCGAGGGCCGGGGTCAGCTCCAGCATGTCGAAGAACGGGCCGATGGCGCGACCGGTGCTGGGCGCGACGTACGACAGCTCTCCGCCCGAGGCGATGAGGCCCATGACGGTCTGCTCGGGGTCGTAGGCGTCCTTGGCGCGCTGGGTGGCGGCGTCGAAGTCGGCGATGAGCTTCTCGGCATCGGCCTCGTGGCCGGTGGCCTCGCCCAGCAGGGTGGTCAGCTCCTTCAGGCCCTCGTCCATGGGGGTCTGCGTGACGTCGAAGTCCGTGTCCACGACGGCGGCGTCGCCGGTCAGCTCGTCGATCTCGGCCTTGCGCTCGTTGAACCGCTGGCCGTTGAACACGACGTCCGGCTCGGCCGTGACGAACAGCTCCATGTCCGGCTCCCGGTGGTTGCCGATGTCGGCGACCGAGTCGTCCTGGAGGTAGGAGGGCCCGCCCTCGCCCTTGTACATGATCTGCTTCGGTGCGGCCGACAGCTCGACTCCCCAGTCGTCCAGGGTGCGGAAGGTGCGGTTGTCCGTGGCGATGACGGAGTCGACCTCCTCCGGCAGGGTGACCTCGGCGCCGGACATGTCGGTGACGGTGACCCCGGTCGCGATGCCGCCCGAGGCGGCCGAGGAGCCGCCGGCGGCGCTCGCGGAGGCCGAGGACTCGCCGGAGGCGCTCGCGGAGGACGAGCCCGTGGCCGCGCCGCCGGCGGAGCAGCCGACGAGGGCGAGGGCCGCCACCGAGGTCAGGGCGAGACGGGCGAGGCGGGGGGCGCTGACGGAACGCGGCATGGTTCTCCTTCTGGGCGGCGGGGCTGCCCCGGGATGAGCAGTCGGGGTGGTGGGCGCGCTCCCGTGGAGGTGAGCCTTGCCTCAGTCGAATACCGTACACGAGGGTGCCGTAATCCCCCAACGGGGGTTCGACGGCTCCCGCCGCCCGGGGCCCGCGGCCTCGAGCCCCGTCAGTCCAACGGCGTCACCTCGAGGGCGAACCGCGACCGACCCACGCGCGCCAGCACGAGGGTGGCGTGCCGTCCGGCCCCGCCACGCCGGCCCGGCTTCGCCCCGCCGAGGACGGCGCGACGCACCTCCTCGGGCGTCTCGCGGATGCCCCGCTTCTTCACGTCCAGCCGGCCCACCCCGGTCTCCTTCGCCCAGCGCCGCAGGGAGGCCAGGTGGAAACCGTGCACCGCCTCGATCCGATGGGCGCGGGCCAGGCCGTCGTGCACGGGCTCGGGCGCGACGAGGTAGGCCAGGTGGGGGTCCAGCTGCCGCGTCGGCACGGGCCAGGACGCGGCCAGGTCCGTCACGAGTCCGGCCCGGATGACGGCGCCGTCCGGCTCGTGCAGGACCGCGCCGACGAGCCCCGCCATGCCCTCCTCCCCCACGGCCTCGACCTCGGGCGAGTCGCCGAAGTCCGCGCCGGAGACGAGCTGCGCCGTCGTCGTCTCCCCGCCCCGGACGGTCATGACGCGCGCCGCCCGCCGCACCCCGGGGCGGGCCGCCGCGTTGAACCACAGGGCGGCCTCCACGACGTCGCCGTCGACGCTCACCCACTCGGCCTCGGCGCCCGCCGGCACGGCCTCGTGCGGGAGCCCCGGGCCGAGCTTGACACCGAGCGGGACGCCCGTCGCGGCGATGTCCGTCACGACGCTCAGGGGCGGGGAGAACGCCTCGGGGTCGAACACGCGCGCGGACCCGCCCCCGCCGACCTGACGGCGGGCGGGGTCCAGCCACACCGCGTCCGCCTCGGCGGGCACGTGGGCGCGGGCCCAGGCCACGGCGTCGCCGTGCACCACACGCGCTCCGCGGTGGCCGGCGAGGTTCACCTCGGCGGCCGCGGCGACGACGGCGTCCCGCTCCACCGCCACGACGTCCAGGCCCCGGTCGGCGAAGGCGCGCGCGTCCAGGCCGAGACCGCAGCCGAGGTCGGCGACGCGCCGGGCCCCCGCGGCCGCCAGCCGGTCCGCATGCAGGCCCGCGACCAGCGGGCGGGTGGCCTGCTCCAGGCCGTCGCGCGTGAACAGCATCCGGCGCGCCTCCGGCCCGAGGCGGGCCTCCGCCCGGGACCGCAGCGCGGCCTGGGTCAGCGCGGCGGCCACGCGCTCGGGCGGGTGCCCCGCGGCGCGCAGGCGGGAGGAGACCGCGAGCGCGTCGGCCTCGCGGTACCCGGCGAGGGAGTCGAGCAGTGCGCGGCCCTCCGGCTCGAGGACGGGGGCCAGGGCGGTGTCGTCCGCCTCCGAGGCGGCGGCCGTGGGGCGCGGCGGGCGGGAGGCGGGGCGGGGGCGGGCCATGCGCCCCACCCTAGGTCCGAAGCGTGGACCCCGGGCGCAGACCCGGCACGGGCTTCTAGGATGGGCGGCATGACTCTGCCCTTCGCCGACTCCGCGCAGTCCACTCTCGGAATCGAGTGGGAGCTCGCGCTCGTGGATGCCGTGTCCGGCGAGCTGCGCTCCGAGGCCCCGGACCTGCTGCGCACCCTGCATGCGACCGAGGGCCTCGCCGAGGACGACGTGAACCCGCACATGACCAGCGAGCTGCTGCAGAACACGGTGGAGCTCGTCACGGGCGTGCACGAGCGCGTCGACGCCGCGACGGCGGACCTCGGCCGGATCGCCGCGCGCGTGGCCGACGCCGCGGCTGCGCGGGGCATCTCCCTGTTCTGCCAGGGCACGCACCCGTTCGCGGACGCGATCGCGCAGCCCTCGACGCCCAGTGAGCGCTACGACCGCATGCTGGATCTCACCCAGTACTGGGGTCGGCAGCTGCTGATCTTCGGCGTGCACGTGCACGTGGGCCTGGACGACGTCTCCAAGGCCATGCCGGTGGTGAACGGCCTGGTCAACCGCGTGCCGCACCTGCTCGCACTCTCGGCCTCCTCCCCCTTCTGGGCGGGTACGGACACGGGCTACCAGTCCCAGCGCACCCTCCTGTTCCAGCAGCTGCCCACGGCCGGCCTGCCGTTCCAGTTCCAGGAGTGGGAGGACTTCGAGCGCTGCGTGGCCCAGATGGAGCAGGTGGGCATGATCGCGGACGTCACCGAGTGCCGCTGGGACGTGCGGGCCGTGCCCCGCCTGGGCACGGTGGAGATGCGCGCGTGCGACGGCCTGGCCACGCTCGAGGAGATCGCCGCCGTGACCGCCTACACGCAGTGCCTCGTGGACGACCTGTCCGCGAGCCTGGAGCGCGGTGAGACGGTCGAGGTCCTGCCGCCGTGGCACGTGCAGGAGAACAAGTGGCGCGCCGCCCGGTACGGCATGGACGCCACCGTGATCGTGGACGCCCGGGGCACCCAGGTCCCGCTGGCGGAGCACCTGCCGGCGGAGATCGAGCGACTGACCCCGGTCGCCGAGCGGCTGGGCTGCGCGGCGGAGCTCGCCGGCGTCCAGGCGATGATCGACGACGGCGGCGCCGCGCGTCAGCGTCGCGTGGAGGCACAGGCCCTGGCCGGCCCGCCGGCCGCGGGTGAGGACGCGGATGACGCGGTGGCCCCGCTGCGCGCGGTCGTGCTGGACGCCGCCGCCCGCACCCGCGCGTCGCTGGACGGCCGCACCGGCTGAGCGGCCGCTCCCCCGGCGAGGTGGCGGCCCCGCCGCCCCTGCAGGCTTCCGCCGCCCCGCCCGGCGCGTCTACGGTCGCATCATGCGAGCACTCACATGGCAGGGAAAGCGCAACGTCACCGTCGAGGACGTCCCGGATCCTCAGATCCAGGAGCCGACGGACGCGATCATCGAGGTCACCTCGACCGGCATCTGCGGGTCGGACCTGCATCTGTACGAGGTCCTGGGGCCGTTCATGGACGCGGGGGATGTGATCGGCCACGAGCCGATGGGCATCGTCCGCGAGGTCGGGTCCGAGGTCACCCACATCCGGCCCGGTGACCGGGTGGTCGTGCCCTTCACCATCTCCTGCGGCCGGTGCTGGATGTGTCAGCGCGGGCTGCAGTCCCAGTGCGAGACCACCCAGGTGCGGGAGCAGGGCTCCGGCGCCGCACTCTTCGGCTACTCCCGGCTCTACGGCTCCGTCCCCGGCGGGCAGGCCGAGCTGCTGCGCGTGCCCCACGCGGACTACGGCCCCGTGAAGGTGCCGCACACCGGCCCGGATGAGCAGTGGCTGTTCCTCTCGGACGTCGTCCCCACCGCCTGGCAGGGGGTCCAGTACGCGAACGTCCCCGACGGCGGCACGCTCGCAGTGCTCGGCCTCGGCCCCATCGGCCAGCTGGCGGCACGCATCGGCGTGCACCTGGGGTACCGGGTGATCGGCGTCGACCCGGTCCCCGAGCGCCGCGCGATGGCGGCCCGGCACGGCATCGAGGTCCTGGACGCCGACGGCGGCGAGGCCGAGGTGCTCCGCGAGCGCACCGGCGGCCGCGGCCCCGACGGGGTCGTGGACGCGGTCGGCATGGAGGCGCACGCCTCCCCGGCGGGGCATGCGGCCCACACCGCCGTGGGCCTGCTGCCCGACGCGCTCGGCCGGGCGGCCATGAAGACCGCCGGCGTCGACCGCCTGAGCGCCCTCCACACCGCGATCGACGCGGTCCGGCGCGGCGGCACGGTGTCGCTCTCCGGGGTCTACGGCGGCATGAAGGACCCGATGCCGATGCTCACCCTGTTCGACAAGCAGGTCACCCTGACGATGGGCCAGTGCAACGTCCGTCGCTGGGTGGACGACCTGCTGCCCCTGCTCGACGACCCGTCCGACCCCCTCGGCGTGCTCGACCTGACCACGCACACCGCCCCGCTCGAGGATGCCCCCGCCCTCTACGAGACGTTCCAGAAGAAGGAGGACGGCTGCGTCAAGGTGGTCCTGAAGCCGTGAGGATCGTCGTCCTGGGCGCCACCGGCAACGTGGGCACCGCTGTCCTGCACCGCCTCCAGGCCGCGGACGAGGTGAGCTCGATCGTGGGCGTGAGTCGGCGCGGCCCGGACCGGGCCGGAGCGCCCTACGACGGCGTCGAGTGGCACCGCCTGGACGTCGCGGAGCCCACGGCGGCGGGGCGGCTGCACGACATCGTCGCCGGCGCGGACGCCGTCGTCGACCTGGTGTGGGTGATCCGCCCCAACCGCGACCGCGACCACCTGCGCGCCGTCAACGTGGCCGGCAACGAGCGCGTGTTCCGGGCCGTGGCCGAGGCGGGCGTGCCGCACCTGGTCTACGCGTCCTCGGTGGGCGCGTACGGGCCCGGCCCGAAGGGCCGCGCCGTGGCCGAGTCCCATCCCACCACCGGGGTCCCCACCTCGCACTACGCCGCACAGAAGGCCGAGGTCGAGTCGATCCTCGACCGCGTGCAGGCCGAGCACCCCGAGATGCTCGTGACCCGGCTGCGCCCCGGGCTGATCTTCCAGTCCGCCGCCGGGCCCGAGATCAAGGACTACTTCTTGGGCGACCTCGTCCCCGCCCGGCTGGTCGCCCGCCTGCGCGCTCCGGTGCTGCCGTTCCCGCGGGGCCTGCGATTCCAGGCGCTCACGGCCCAGGACGTGGCGGACGCGTACTGGCGCGTGATCGCCCACCGCGCGGGCGGGGCCTTCAATGTGGCCGCCGAACCCGTGCTGGACGCGCACACCATGGGCACCGTCCTCGGGGCGCGCCGCATCCTGGAGCTGCCCGTGGGCCTGTTCCGAGCGGCCGCGGCGCTGACCTACCGGGCACGGCTGCAGCCCACCGACCCGGGGTGGGTGGACATGGCGGCGGCGGTGCCCATCATGGACACCACGGCCCTGCGCGCCGCGACCGGCTGGTCCGAGACCACCGACGCCCGGGAGGCGGTCCGCCTCGTGCTCGACCATCTCGACGGCGCCGAAGGCCTCGGCAACGCCGGGCACCGCTCGCACTCGCCCACGGAATGAGGACGAGGACCCTCACCCGCCGGGCCGCCCTGACGGGCCTGCTCGGGAGCGCCGCCCTCGGGTTCACCGCCTGCACCTCCTCCGGCTATCCCGCCGACCCGGACGGCACCCTGGACCGCGTCACGGGCGGGGTGCTGCGCGTCGGCGTCGTGCACCACCCGCCTCACGTGGACGTCTCGGGCGCCGAGCCCGTCGGCCCCGAGCCCGACCTGATCCGCGGCTTCGCCGCGGCGCACGACGCACGCGTCGAGTGGACCGTGGCCGGGGAGGAGGCGCTCATGACCGCACTGGAGAAGGGCGACGTGGACCTGGTGGCCGGCGGCCTGACCTCGGCGTCCCCGTGGACGTCGCACGCGAGCATCACCCGCGACTACGCCGAGGCGCAGGGTCCGGACGGCGAGCCGGTGAAGCTCGTGATGGCCGTGCCCCTGGGTGAGAATCAGATGCTCACGGCCCTCGAGGCGTACTTCGACCAGCGCGCAGCGGAGGCTGCCCGATGACGCGGCAGGACACCCGCGAGAGGGGGCCGAGCGGGCGCCGGTTCGGCGCCACGGAGCTGCCCCCGGAGATCGAGCGCGTGGTCCAGCAGGCCAAGCGGCTCGAATGGGCGACGCTGGGGGTGATCGTGGTCACGATCGTCCTCGTGGCGGTCGTGATGGGCTCCTCGCAGGCCATGCGGGCCGCGTGGATCGAGGACCTGCTCTCCCTGATCCCGCCGATCGCGTTCCTCGTCGCCCTGCGCGTGGCCCGCATGGCCCCGACGCGGGCCCGGCCCTACGGCTCTCACCGGTCCGTCGGGGTGGGGCACCTCGTGGCCGCCGTCGCCCTGTCCGTGATGGGCGTGGTCCTCGTCTGCGACTCCCTCCTGGGCCTGGTGACGGCGGAGCACCCGCCCATCGGCACGTTCCACCTGTTCGGGCACACCGTGTGGCAGGGCTGGTTCATGATGGCCGTGATGGCCCTGTCCGTGCCGGGGCCCATGATCCTCGGCCACAAGAAGCTCAGGCTGGCCGAGCAGCTCCACGACCGCGTGCTGTACGCGGACGCGGACATGAACAAGGCGGACTGGCAGACGGGCGTGGCGACCATCGTCGGCGTGGCCGGCATCGGCCTGGGCTGGTGGTGGGCGGACTCCGCTGCGGCGATCTTCGTGGGCGTGAGCATCGTGCTGGACGGCTGGAAGAACCTGAAGGAGGCCGTCACGAACCTGGCGGACCGTCGCGCCGCCACGATCGAAGGCGCCCGGCCGCACCCGCTCATCGACCGTGCCGAGCGGGTCGCCTGGGCGGAGCCGTGGGTGCGCCACGCGGGCGCCCGCGTCCGGGACGAGGGCCACGTGTTCCACGTCGAGATGTTCGTGGTGCCGCACGAGGGGGCGGATGTGACGGTGAGCCGCTGCTGCGCGCTGCGGGACGCGATCGCCGACCTGGACTGGAAGCTGCAGGACGTCGTCGTCGCCCCGGTGGCCGAGCTGCCCGCCGAGGTGCACGGCGGCCGGTCCGGGGAGCATCAGACGGGCGAGGAGTAGCCCGGGCCTCAGCCGGTCAGGAACCGGCCCTCGAGGGTGGCGGAGGTGATGCGCTGGACCTCGCGCTGCTGGTCCGCGGCGTTCTCGCGCAGGGCGTGCATCTCGGCGGCGTCGACCGCCGGCAGGTGCGGAGCCAGCTGTTCGAGGACGTGCCACATCGCGGACTTGGCCTGGAGCATGCCCTGCAGCAGGTCCAGTTCGATCTGCGTCCAGCCGGAGCCGCGCGTGCGCAGCGCGTTCACGGGGTTGAGGCGTCCACCGACCTCGGCCGCCGCTCCGGCGGCCCGGTCCACCAGCGGGGTGCGGAGGCCCAGCTCGCCGATGAGCGCCTCGAGGCGGTCCTGGTCGTCCTGGACGGCGTCGCCGAGGCGGCGCAGCGCGGCCTCCTGCGAGGTGCCGGCCCAGGTCTGCTCGGCCGCGCGGAACGCCTTCACACCGGAGCGGGAGCCGAGCAGGTGCTGATTGAGGAAGTCCTCCAGCATCTGCTCGTCTACGGCGGCGGAGGTGGACTCGGGGCGGGGGTGCTCATGGCCGGTCATGGGCCCTGTCTACGGAACGCGTGGGCGTGGCGGCAAGAGACCGGGCGCGGTCAGACGCTGACGACCTCGACCGGCTGTCCCGGGTCCGCGCCGAACCACGCGTCGGAGGGGGCGACGCCGTCGCGCACCAGGCGTGCGCCGAGCGCGGCGACCATCGCCCCGTTGTCGGTGCACAGGTTCACGGGCGGGACGGTCAGCTCGATGCCGGCGGAGCGGCACCGGTCGGAGAGCAGGGCGCGCAGGCGCGAGTTCGCCGCGACGCCGCCGCCGAGCATCAGGTGGGTGAGCCCGTGCTCGCGGCAGGCGCGGACGGCCTTGGCGGTGATCACGTCCGCGACGGCCTCCTGGAAGGAGGCGGCGATGTCCGCGCGCGGCACCTCGAGGCCGCGCGCCTCGAACTGCTCCACGGCGCGGGAGACGGCTGTCTTCAGCCCGGAGAAGGACCAGTCGTGCCGGTGCGGGCCGGGCTCCTCGGCGCTGCCGACGAACTTGCCCGCGGTGAGCCCGCGCGGGAAGCGGAAGGCCGTCGGGTCGCCCTGGGCGGCGAGCCGGTCGATCACGGGGCCCCCGGGATAGCCCGCCCCGATGAGCCGGGCGACCTTGTCATACGCCTCGCCGGCCGCGTCGTCGATGGTCGAGCCCAGCAGCTCGACCTCGGAGCTGATCCGGCCCACGCGCAGGATCTCGGTGTGCCCGCCGGAGACGAGCAGCGCGCCCAAGTCCGCGGGCAGGTCGTCCCACTGCGCGGGCCGCACGCCGTCCAGTATGCCGACGCCCACGTGCGCCACGAGGTGGTTGATGCCGTAGAGGGGCGTGTCGAGGGCCGTGGCGAGCGCCTTCGCCCCTGCGACCCCCACCATGAGCGCGCCCGCCAGACCCGGGCCGGAGGTGACGGCGATCGCGTCGAGGTCCGCGAGGGTGACGTCGGCGGTGTCCAGGGCGCGGCGGATCGTGGGCACGAGGGCCTCGAGGTGGGCGCGGGCGGCGATCTCCGGGATCACGCCGCCGAAGCGCACGTGCTCCTCGACGGAGGAGGCGACCTCGTGGGCCAGCAGGGCGGTGCCGCGGACGACGCCGACGCCGGTCTCGTCGCAGGAGGACTCGATGCCGAGCACGAGGGGGGCTGCGGTGGCGGTGGGCATGGGCTCCAGTCTAGTGAGCGGACGGGTCACAGGGCCTTGCGCATGATCACGGCGTCCTCGCCGCCCGGGTAGTAGTGGCGGCGCACATGCAGCTCCTGGAATCCGTGGCGCGCGTAGACCCGCCGGGCGGCGGCGTTGGAGGCCCGGACCTCGAGCATGAGCGAGCTCGCACCGCGCGCCGCGGCCTCCGCGGCCATCCAGCGCAGCTGGGCCGCTCCGATCCCCCGCCCCTGCGCCGCCGCGACCGTGCCCACGGTCTGCACGTCGGCGACGTCGCCGACCACCATGATCCCGCCGTAGCCGACGATCTCGCCGGGGGCGGGGCCGTCGTCGTCCGCGGAGCCGGGCGCGGCCACATCGCGGACGACCACGCGGTAGTCCCGGGTGGGCGGGCGGCCGTGCGCGTCCCGTCCACCGGCGGGGCCGGTCTGGGCGAGCTCCTCCTCGTAGAAGTGCGCGGGCCAGGCGTCGAGCGGGAAGAGCGTGGCCTCGTGGGCGAGCACCTCGGGGATGTCCCACACAGTCATGGGGCGCAGCAGGTACCCGGGCGGCAGCCCGTGCTCGTCCTCGGCGGGGCGCCCGTCGTCGGTCGGGGCCGGCTCGGCCGGGCTCACGCGCCCGCCCGCTTGCGGGGGCCGGGGACCTGGGCGTCGGACTCGCGCAGGTAGAGCGGCTCGGCGGGCACGAGGCCGCGGCCGCGCCGCAGGGCGAGCTCGGCCACCTGCCCCACCCCGACGGCGGACGGCGTGGCCGTCTCCCAGTCCGGCACCGCGCGCAGCGCCTCGGGGTAGAGCCCGGCCCCCGCGCCGTAGACAGGCAGCGGGGTGACCTCGTCCGCCGGCGAGACGAAGGGGCCGTGCAGCAGGGTCGGCTGCCCGCCGACCTGCGCGTAGTGGGCCCAGTAGACCTCGCGGCGGCGGGCGTCCGTGGCGACCACGAACTCCTCGATCCCGTGGCGGAAGGCGTCGACGCCGGCCGTGTGGGCGAGCGCGTCGAGGCTGCGGACCCCGTGCACGGGCACGTCCCAGGCCAGGCCGAGGGCGGCCGCCGTCGCCAGGCCCGCGCGCAGTCCCGTGAAGGGTCCGGGGCCGACGCCGACCGCGAGCGCGTCCAGCGCGGTGCCGGTGACGCCGGCCTCGCCGAGCACGGTCTGCACCGCGGGGGCGAGCACCTCGGCGTGGGCGTGGGTGTCGTCCGTGGCCCAGCGCGCGAGCTCCTCACCGTCCCGCAGGACGGCGACGGAGGCGGCGGCGGAGGAGTCGATCGCGAGGAGCAGGGCCATGGCGGCCAGTCTACGGAAGCACGACGCCGGCCCAGCGCGGGCCGCGGCCGGTCACGACGGCCGAGCGCAGCTCATCGGCCTGGCCTCCGTCCTCGTCGGAGAAGTCGGTGACGATGCCGTCGTCGCCCTCCCCCGCCGGGGCCGCGGGAGCGTCCTCACCCCCGCGGGCCCGGACGATCTCGATGTCCAGCCACGAGGCGTCCGGGTCCTCGGGGAACCCGGCGAGGGACTCGGCCATGCCCCGGCCCCACTCGACGACGGTCACGGAGCGGTCCACGCTCGCGTCCAGGTCGAGGTCCGTGAGCTCCCCCGCCGAGCGCAGCCGGTACGCGTCCACGTGCACGAGGTCCGGGGTGCCCGCCGGGGCGTCGGCCGGGGCGGGGTGGACGCGGGAGAGGACGAACGTCGGCGAGACCACGCCGGAGGCCACGCCGAATCCGCTGGCCAGCCCCTGGGTGAAGGTCGTCTTGCCCGCGCCGAGGTCGCCCGTGAGGATCAGCACGTCGCCGGCGCGGAGCACCCCGGCGAGGGCGCGGCCGAACGCCCGGGTACCGTCGGCGCCCTCGAGCGGGACCGTCGCCGTCAGCACGGGCTCGGGCAGGGTCGGGCCGGGGGCGGGGAACTCGTGGTCGCTCATGGGCGGGCCTCCTGGGTCGACGTGGGGTCCACGTGCTGCTGGTCCACGCGGCCTCCGATGCGGGTCACCAGCTCGTAGTTGATCGTCCCGGCGGCCGCGGCCCACTCCTCCACCGGAATGCCGGAGGCCGGTCCGAACAGCTCGACGGCGTCGCCGGGCGCGTCCGCGGCGTCCGGGCCGAGGTCCACCACGAACTGGTCCATCGCGATGCGGCCCACCACGGGGACGGTCCGGCCGCCGACCTGGACGCGCGTGCCCTCGACGACGCGCGGGACGCCGTCGGCGTAGCCGACGGGCACGAGCCCGAGGGTGGTGGGCTCCGCCGTGACGTGGCGGAATCCGTAGGACACGCCCTGCCCGGCGGGGACTGCCTTGACGTTGGCCAGGACGGTGACGAGGGACATGGCCGGGCGCAGTCCGAACTCGGCGGCGGTGACGTCCGCGAACGGGGAGAGCCCGTACAGGCCCAGGCCGACGCGCACCATGTCCAGGTGCGTGTCCGGCCGGGCGAGGGCGGCGGGCGTGTTGGCCAGGTGGCGCAGCAGCGGGTGGCCGAGCGTCTCGGCGGCCTCGGCGGCCATCCGTTCGAACCGCAGCAGCTGCGCCGTGGTCTCGGCGGCCCGGTCCGGCTCGTCCGCCACGCCGAGGTGGGAGAACACGCCCTCCACCCGCACGAGGCCCGCGGCCTCGAGCTCGGCGGCATGCGCCACGAAGGCGGGCCACCGCTCGGGCGTGCAGCCGTGGCGGCCCAGGCCGGTGTCCGCCTTCAGATGCAGGACCGCGCGGGCCTCGGGTCCGGCCCCGCCACGGGCCCGCAGCCCGCGGACGGCGTCGGCGACGGCGTCCAGGTCCCAGCCCGAGACGCCGAGGGTCACCTCCGCCTCCACCGCGGCGGCGAAGTCCGTGGCCCCGGTGTGCAGCCACGCGAGCACGGGCAGGGGCACCCCCGCCGCGCGCAGGGCCAGGGCCTCGCGCACGTGGGCCACCCCGAGCCGGTCCGCGCCGGCGGCCGCGGCAGCACGGGCGACGGCCACCGCGCCGTGGCCGTAGGCGTCGGCCTTGACGACGGCGGTCAGCAGCGGCCGGCTGCCGTCGGGGCGCCGGATCCGCTCCCGCAGCACGCCCACGTTGTGCCGGACGGCCGCCAGGTCGATGCGTGCGGCGCGCTCGGTGTCCGCCGGGTCGACGTCGGCGCGGCTCATCGGACGGCCTCCGGCTCGGCGTCGTCCGGCCACCACAGGCGCGCGACGCGCGCGCCCAGCGCGGTCGGCAGCGTGGCCGTGGTGATCCGCCCGGCGCGGGCCTGGCCGGCCCCGGCCTGGGCATGCAGCCAGGCGGCGGCGGCCGCGAGCCGGGCCGTGGGCGCCGGGCCGGGATCCTCCCCGGCCCGGCGCGCCCGCGAGCGCCGCGCCACGTCCGCGGCCAGGACGGCACCGATCGCCCCGGAGAGCACGTCGCCGGTGCCGCCCATCGCGAGTTCGGGCCCGCCGCCGGTCACGACCCACGCCTCGCCGTCCGGGGCGACCACGAGGGTGCGCGGGCCCTTGAGCAGGACGGTGGCCCCGTGCGCAGCGGTCCACGCCCGCAGCGCCGCGAGCGGGTCGGCGGCGTCGTCGCCGTCCGCGGGGACGCGCTCGCGCAGCCGGGACCACTCCCCGGCGTGCGGCGTCAGGACCACGGGCGTGCCGGCCGCGCGCAGCGACCGCAGCTCGGCGGCGGTGACCAGGTCCAGGGCCGAGGCGTCGGCGACCAGGGCCGCCTCCGGCCGTTCCTCGAGCGCGGCGAGGACGCCGGCCCAGCGCCGCCGCGCGTCGTGCTCGGTGTCCAGGCCGGGACCGGCCACCCAGGCGTCCGCGCGCGACGGCTCGGGCCCCTCCGCCGAGACCAGCGCCTCGGGGTGGGCGGCGAGCACCAGGTCCCGGGTGGTCTGCGGGCCGGCGTGGTGCACCATGCCCGCGCCCGCCTGCAGCGCGCCCGCGCTCGCGAGCACGGCGGCCCCCGGGTAGCGCTCCGATCCGGCGACGACGGCCACCACGCCGCGCGTGTACTTGTGGGCCTCGGCCGCGGGGGCCGGGTGGGCGGCCCGTGCGGCGGCCTCGTCCATCACGCCCAGCCGCGTGGCCGGCGACGTCGGCAGGTGCGGTCCCAGCCCGATGTCCACCACGTGCACGACGCCCGCGCGCGCGGCCCCCTCCCCGAGGACGAGGCCGGACTTGAGGGCGCCGAACGTCACGGTCGCGTCCGCGGACAGGGCCTCCCCCCGCACCTCGCCGGTGTCCGCGTCCACACCGGAGGGCACGTCGCACGCCAGCACGAGCGCGTCCGCCGGCAGGGCGCGCGCCGCGGCGGGCAGCTCATACTCGCCGGTGAAGCCCGTGCCGAGCACGCCGTCCACCACGAGCGCGGCCTCGGGCGGCACCGCGTCGGCACGTCGTCCCCCGGCCGCCCGCAGCGCAGCCCAGCCCTCGGCGTGCCAGCGCGGGGCGCCGTCGTCGTCCCGGCGGACGGGCACGGCGACCGCGGCCACGCCCCGGCGGCGCAGGAAGGCGAGGGCGAACAGCGCGTCCCCGCCGTTGTTGCCGGGGCCGACGAGGGCGGCCACGGTCGCCCCGGCCACGGGGCCGCGCTCACGCAGCAGGGCGGCGGCGTGCTCGGCCAGGGCCCAGGCGGCGGCGCGCATCAGCTCCGGGCCGCGCCCGGCCGCGAGCAGGGGCTCCTCGGCCGTGCGCACGGCCGAGCCGGTCACGGCGATGCGGGTCAGGTCATCGGCGGTCATGCGGACTCCTCCTCGGCCGCGCGGCGTTCGGCGACCACGTAGGCGGTGGCGACGTCCCCGTCATGGCTGAGGGAGAGGTGCCAGTGGGTGATGCCCAGGGCCTCGGCCTGGGCCTGCACGGTGCCGGTCAGGTGCACGGTGGGGCGGCCGTCGCCGTGGTCCGGGCGCGGGATCCAGCAGTGGTGCCACATCATCCCGGGCGGGGCGCCCATGGCCTTGGCGATCGCCTCCTTGGCGGCGAAGCGCGCGGCCAGCGAGCGCAGCGGCAGGTCCCGCTCGTCCTCGGTGAACAGGCGTGCGCGCAGCGCCGGGGTGCGCTCGAGCTGCGCCCGGAACCGCGGGACGTCCACCACGTCCACCCCCACGCCGACGATCACGCCGCCCCCGCCCGCCGGGCGCCCACGACGACGGCGCCGGCCTCGTCCCCGACGGGCTGCCCGCGCAGTCGCTTGGCCAGGTCGAGCGGCCACTGCAGCACGCCGGGCAGCTGCTGGTCGCAGCCCGGCGTGAGCATCGCCTTCCCGTAGGCCAGCACGCCGTAGACGCCGTGCTGCAGGCGGCCGAGCCGGTCGAAGCCGGCGTCGAACGCGTACAGGGACACACGGCCCTCCTCGAGTGTGAGGCACCGCTCCGCCAGCAGCCGCGCACGCTCCACGTGCTGGTGGAAGGTGAGCACGCCCAGGTGGTGCAGGCCCAGCTCGCGCATGCGGTCGGCCGCGTGGACGACCTCGCCCTGGGTGGTCACCGGATCGGGCGCGAAGCACTCGACGGTGACGCCTTCCAGCCGCGGGTCGCGCTCCTCCGGGCCGCCGCACAGCTTCTCGTGCCCGTCCGGCCCCAGGTACGCGGAGACGAAGAGCCGGTCGGTGACACCGGACGCGGCGAGCTCGATCGCGGCGTCGTAGACGCGGGGCTGGCTGTAGAGGACGAGGAGGGCGTCCACGCGCGGTGCGTCGTCCGGGTGCGGGTCCGTCACGGCGTGCGTGGCCCATCCCGCGCCGAAGGCCAGTCCCAGCGCCGCCAGGGTCGCCACGGTGGCGCAGAGGGCCCGCGCCCACCGCGGCAGGCCACGGCGGACGCGCCCCCGGTCGACCCGCTCGTTCATGCGCCCTCGGGGACCTGCCGCAGCACGACGGTGGAGCGGGCCGGGAGCTCAAGCACGTCCCCGGCACGCACGCGGGGGTGCGAGCCGCTCGGGGCGACGTGGGACGAGGTGTCCACGACGACCTCCCACTCGGCCGGGAACGTGGGCCCGGGCAGGGTGTACGGCACGGGCTCCCACCACGCGTTCATGAGGACGTAGAAGTCCCGGTAGGGCTCCTCCCCTTCCTCGTCCCCGCGGGGGAGCGTGTGCCCGTTGAGGTAGAAGCCGATCGACCGGGCCTCGGCGCCCCAGTCGTCCTCCGTCTTGGCGGTCGCGTCCGGCTCGAGCCACACGATGTCCGGCAGGGGCGCCTCGATGTCGCGGGCCGCGGGGCGACCGTCGAAGTGGTGGCGACGGCGGAACACCGCGTGGTCACGGCGCAGCGCGATCAGGTCGCGGGTGAACGCCACGAGCGAGTCGTCCATGGCGGACCAGTCGATCCACGAGATCTCGTTGTCCTGGCAGTAGACGTTGTTGTTGCCGCCCTGGGTGCGGCCCAGCTCGTCGCCGTGGCTGATCATGGGCACGCCCTGGCTGATCAGCAGGGTGGCCAGGAAGTTGCGGCGCTGGCGGGCGCGGAGCGTCACGACCTCGGGGTCGTCGGTCTCCCCCTCCACGCCGCAGTTCCACGAGCGGTTGTGCGCCTCGCCGTCGTTGTTGTCCTCGCCGTTGGCCTCGTTGTGCTTCTCGTTGTAGGAGACGAGGTCGCGCAGCGTGAAGCCGTCGTGGGCCGTGACGAAGTTCACGGACGCACCGGGGCCGCGCCCGTCCCCCTCATAGAGGTCGGCCGAGCCGGTCAGGCGGGTGGCGAACTCGCCGAGGGTGCCGGGCTCGCCGCGCCAGAAGTCGCGTACCGCGTCCCGGTACATGCCGTTCCACTCGGACCAGAGGCCGGGGAAGTTGCCCACCTGGTAGCCGCCCCAGCCCACGTCCCACGGCTCGGCGATGAGCTTGACGGTGCGCAGCACCGGGTCCTGGCGGACCACGTCGAAGAACCCGGAGAACATGTCCGGGCCCTGCTCCCCCTCCACCCGGGTGAGGGTGGTGGCCAGGTCGAACCGGAAGCCGTCCACGTGCATCTCGGTGACCCAGTAGCGCAGGGAGTCCATGACCAGCTGGAGGGCCTTGGGGCTGGAGAGGTCCACCGAGTTCCCGGTGCCCGTGTAGTCCATGTAGTGCCGCTCGTCGCCCTCGACGAGGTGGTAGTAGCCGGCGTTGTCCAGCCCGCGCAGGCTGAGCATGGGGCCCTTGTCGTTGCCCTCGGCCGTGTGGTTGTAGACCACGTCGAGGATCACCTCGAGACCAGCGGCGTGCAGGTCCTTCACCATCTGCTTGAACTCGCGGACCTGGCCGCCCACCTCCGAGGAGGAGGCGTAGGCGGCGTGCGGGGCGAAGAAGCCGAGCGTGTTGTAGCCCCAGTAGTTGCTCAGCCCCTTCTCCTGCAGGGTGGCGTCGTTGACGAACTGGTGCACGGGCATCAGCTCGACGGCGGTCACCCCGAGCTCGGTCAGGTGGCGGACCACCTCCGGGTGGGCCATGCCCGCGTAGGTGCCGCGCAGCTCCTCGGGGACGGCGGGGTGCAGCTTGGTCATGCCCTTGACGTGGGTCTCGTAGATCACCGTGTCCGTGAGCTCGACGGCGGGTGGGGCGTCATCGCCCCAGTCGAAGTCCTCGGCGACGACGACGCCGAGCATGCTCGTGCCCAGGTTGTCCGAGGTGTCGATGCGGTCCGGCTCGTCGAAGTCGTACGAGTGGTGCTGCTGGCCCCACTCGTAGTCGCCGGTGAACGCCCGCGCGTACGGGTCCACGAGGATCTTGGCCGGGTTGTGCCACAGGCCGCGGGCGGGGTCCCAGGGGCCGTGCACGCGGTAGCCGTAGCGCTGCCCGTGGCCGATGCCCGCCACGTGGGCGTGCCATGTGGTGCCGTGCCGCTCCTCGAGAGGGATGCGCGTCTCCGTGCCGTCGTCGGCGACGAGGCACAGCTCGACCGCCTCCACCTCGCGGGAGACCGCGAGGGCGAAGTTGGTGCCGGTCTCGTCCACGGTGGCCCCGAGGGGGTACGGCTGGCCGATCTCCACTGTGTGCATGACTCTCCGGGGTCTCGTCGTGCGGCCCGCCGGGTGCGGCGGGCCTCCTCGGGGAGTCTACTGGCGCGGGCAGACACCATGCCGGGACGTCGATCCGCTCAGACGAGTCGGGCTCCGCGGGCGGCCATGTCCGCCACGGCACGGCGCGAGGCGGCTGCGCCGCCGCGGACCAGGCGGTCGCGGGAGGCCGGGGCGTCTGCGGCATTGACCACGAACGCGGTGCGCATCAGCGCCAGCTCCTTCGCGAACACCTCGTCCCAGCCCTCCTGCCAGTACGGCCGGCCGATGTAGGTGAACGCGAACGCACGCTCGCCGGCGCGGGAGCACAGGGCCAGGGAGACGGAGCCGAAGCCGGCGCCGTCGTGGCCGACCAGCACCTCGCCGGCGTGCTCCGGCGCCGGGTCCGCGACCAGGAACAGGCCGTAGCCGTAGCCGGCCTGGGCGGCCGGGCCGACGGGGGTGACCATGAGGTCCACGGTCTGCTGCGAGACCAGCTCGCCCCGCATGAGGGCCTGATAGAAGCGGGTGACGTCCGCGGCGGTGGTGTTCACCGCGGCGGCGGAGGCGAAGATCGACTGATCGATGGTCTCGAGGGCCTTGGCCTCGTGCGGACGCACGGCCGCGTCCTGCATCTCCGCGCCGCGGACGAGGGTGCCGTGCTCGAGGCGGGTGCGGTGCATGCCGGCCGGGCGGAAGACGCGGTCCCGGATGAGCTCGGGCATCCGGCGACCGGTGACGGCCTCGACCATCATCTCCACCACGACGTAGCCCGTGTTGGAGTAGCCGTAGTCGGTGCCGGGCTCGAACCACCAGTCGGCCTGCTTCGCCAGCTCGACGAGCTCACGCTGGCCGTAGGAGCGGGAGACGACGTCCGCGAGCTCGTCGAAGTCCAGCTCGAAGAGGGACTGGCCGCGCATGATCACCCAGATGGCGTCCGGCATGCCGGAGGTGTGGTTCAGGAGCATCGAGAGGGTGACCCGGTCCTCGATGTCAGGCCACAGGCCCGGGAGGACGTCGCCGATCGTGGAGTCCAAGGACAGGGTGCCGTGCTCGACCTCCTGCAGGGCGACGGTGGCGACCATGCCCTTGGTGACCGAGGCGATCCGGGCCACGGAGTTCGCCCGCGCCGGGGCGTTCGCGTGCAGGCCGCGGGTGCCGGAGGCGGTGTCGAAGCGGCCGGCCGGGCCCACCACGGAGCAGACGGCGCCGACGGCAGGCCACTGCACGACGGCGTCGAGGGCGTCCTGGATCGCCCGTTCGTCCAGGCCGCGGCCGGAGCGCGGGTTCGGACCCTGCGGGGCGGCGACGGCGGAGGAGGCGACGGCGGGGGGCAGCACGAGGCCGGCGAGACCGACGGCCATGCCCTGGGCGAACTGGCGGCGGGTGGGGCGCATCGAGGCGTCCTTTCGAGAAGTGTGACGGCGGTCACCCAGGCGGGTGTGGTCACACTCTAGCCCGCGACGCCACAGCGACGGGGACCCGGGCGCCGGGGGCAGGAACCCAGAAAGCGGACGGCGCCCGTCCCCGGAGAGGGGGCGGGCGCCGTCGTCGTTCAGCCGGAGCGGATCACTCCACCGTGACGGACTTGGCGAGGTTGCGCGGCTGGTCCACGTCGTAGCCCTTCGCCGTGGCGAGCTCGAGGGCGAAGATCTGCAGCGGGACCGTGGTCAGCAGCGGCATGAGCATCGGCTGGGTCTCGGGGACCTCGAAGACGACCTCGGCCTGGCCGCGCACGGCCGCGTCGCCGCGCTCGGCGACGGCGAAGGTGCGGGCGCCGCGGGCGCGGACCTCCTGGATGTTCGAGACCACCTTGGCGTGCAGCGAGTGACGGTCCAGGGGCGAGGGCATGACCACGAAGACCGGCTGGCCGTCGTCGATCAGGGCGATCGGGCCGTGCTTGAGCTCGCCCGCGGCGAAGCCCTCGGCGTGGATGTAGGCGAGCTCCTTGAGCTTGAGCGCGCCCTCCATGGCCACCGGGTAGCCGACGTTGCGGCCGAGGAACAGGACGGAGGTGGCGTCGGCCATCGAGCGGGCGAGCTCCTTGACCTGGTCCTTGCCGGCGAGGATCTCCTCGATCTTGCCGGGGATCGCCCCGAGGTCCGCCAGGATGTCCTTGATCTGGCCGCTGAACAGCTTCTTGTTCAGCTGGGCCAGGTACAGGCCCAGCAGGTAGGCGGCGGTGATCTGCGCCAGGAACGCCTTGGTGGAGGCGACGGCGATCTCCGGGCCGGCGTGCGTGTAGAGCACGGCGTCCGACTCGCGCGGGATCGTGGAGCCGTTGGTGTTGCAGATGGACACGGTGCGGGCGCCCTGCTCCTTGGCGTAGCGGACCGCCATGAGGGTGTCCATGGTCTCGCCGGACTGGGAGATGGACACCACGAGGGTGTGCGGGTCGATGATCGGGTCGCGGTAGCGGAACTCGTGGGAGAGCTCCACCTCCACGGGGATCCGGCACCAATGCTCGATGGCGTACTTGGCCACCGTGCCCGCGTAGGCGGACGTGCCGCACGCCAGGACGATGATCTTGTCGACGGCCTTGAGCTCCTCGGGGTCGATCCGCAGCTCGTCCAGCATCAGGGCGCCGGCGGCGTCCGTGCGGCCCAGCAGGGTGTCCTGCACGGCCTGGGGCTGGTCGTGGATCTCCTTCTCCATGAAGGTCTCGAAGCCGCCCTTCTCCGCGGCCGAGGCGTCCCAGTCCACGGTGAAGCGCTTGCCGTCGGCGGGGCCGCCCCGGAAGTCCGAGATCTCGACGGCGTCGGCCGTGATCGTCACGACCTGGTCCTGCTCGAGCTCGATGGCCTCGCGGGTGAAGTCGATGAAGCCGGAGACGTCCGAGCCGAGGAAGTTCTCCCCCTCGCCCAGGCCGACGACGAGCGGCGAGTTGCGGCGCGAGGCCACCACGCGGTCCGGGTGGTCCACGTGCACGGCCAGCAGGGTGAAGGCGCCCTCGAGGCGCTGGGAGGCCAGCTGCATGGCGCGGGTCAGGTCCTGGCCGGCCGCGTTCCGGTAGACGTCGGCGAGGAGGTGGGCGGCCACCTCGGTGTCCGTCTCGGAGAGGAACTCGACGCCCTTGGCGAGCAGCTCCTCGCGCAGCTCGGCGTAGTTCTCGATGATGCCGTTGTGGATCAGCGCCAGGCGGCCCTCGTCCGCCACCTGCGGGTGGGCGTTGCGGTCGGTGGGGCCGCCGTGGGTGGCCCACCGGGTGTGGCCGATGCCGACGAGGCCGGTGGGGATGGGGTGCTCGGCGAGCTCCTCGGCGAGGTTGGCGAGCTTGCCCGCCTTCTTCCGGTGGTACAGCTGACCGCCGTCCACCACGGCCACACCGGCGGAGTCGTATCCGCGGTATTCGAGACGGCGCAGGCCCTCCATCAGGACGTCGAGAGCGCCGTGCTCACGATCCGACTGGGGCTGGCCGATGTATCCGACGATTCCGCACATGCGCATGAGAATACCGGGCCGGACCCGTCTTCCGCGCACGGCGGGCCGGCTCACTCCGTCCGGGACGAGAACCCCGCGGGATTGGCCTCCTGCCAGGCCCAGAGGTCCCGCACCATCGCGGTCACATCGCGCCGGGCGTGCCAGCCCACCTCGGCGCCGATCGCGTCCACGGCGGCGCACGACTCGGCGATGTCCCCGGGCCGGCGCTCGACCACGCGGTAGGGGATGCGGCCGCCCGTGACCGCCTCGAAGGCGCGCACCATCTCGAACACGGTGACGCCCTCGCCCCGGCCGATGTTCCAGACCCGGGTCGTCGTACCGCCCCCGGTCGCCACGCGGGCCGCGAGCCATTCGAGCCCGGCCACGTGCGCCTCCGCGAGGTCCATCACGTGGATGAAGTCGCGCACGGCGCTCCCGTCGCGCGTGTCGAAGTCCGCGCCGAACACCCGCAGCTCGGGGTACGCGCCGGAGGCCACCCGCGCCACGAAGGGCATGAGGTTCGCCGGCACCCCGCTCGGGTCCTCGCCCAGCCGCCCGGAGGGATGCGCGCCGACCGGGTTGAAGTAGCGCAGCATCGCCAGCCCGCCGCCGTCGACCGTGGCGCAGACGTCGCGCAGCACCTGCTCCGCCATGAGCTTGGAGTGCCCGTAGGGCGAGACCGGGTCTGTGGCGGCGTCCTCGGCGACCGGCACCGGCGCGCGGTCGCCGTACACGGTCGCGGAGGAGGAGAACAGGACCGTGCGGGCGCCGGCCGCGAGCGCGGCCTCGGCGACGGCGGCCGTGCCGCCCACGTTCACGTCGTAGTAGGCGGCGGGGCGGGTCATCGACTCGGTGGGCGACTTCAGCCCGGCGAAGTGCACGAGTGCGGCCGGGCCGAAGTCCGCGAGCGCCCCGCGGTAGTCCTCGGGGCGGCGGATGTCGGCCACGTGCAGGCGCAGCCGCGACCCGCCCAGACGCGTTCCGGCGAGCTCGGCGACGCGCTCCAGCGACGTCGTCGTCGCCGTGACCAGGCTGTCCAGGACGAGGACGTCGTGGCCCGCCTCGAGCAGCGTGAGCACGGTGTGGGATCCGAGGTATCCGGCACCGCCGGTCACGAGAACGCGCATGGGCCGATCCTATCCGGGCCCTGTGACGTCACGCGGGGGCCCGCTCCGGGCGGGCCGCGGCCATAATGGATCGGGTGACCTACACCCCCCCGACCTCCGAGCTGCCCCTCGTGGGCCCCGAGGAGCCCGCGGACGCCGTGCCCGACGGCCACCAGCGCTCCCCCTTCGTGGAGCTGGACCGCCAGACCTGGGCCCGTCTCGCCTCGGAGATGGCGCAGCCCTTCGACCAGGCGGACGTGGAGCGTCTGCGCGGCCTCGGCGAGCATCTGTCCCTGCGCGAGGTTGCCGAGGTCTACCTTCCGCTCTCGCGCCTGCTGAGCATCAACGTGGAGGCCTCCGCGGCCCTGCGCAGCGCGACCAACGCGTTCCTCGGCGAGCGGACGGGGCGCACCCCGTACGTGATCGGGGTGGCCGGGTCGGTCGCCGTCGGCAAGTCGACGACGGCGCGCGTGCTCCAGGAGATGCTGCGCCGCTGGCCGACCACACCGCGCGTCGAGCTGGTCACCACGGACGGCTTCCTGCACCCCAACGCGGTGCTGCACGAGCGCGGCATCATGTCCCGCAAGGGCTTCCCCGAGTCCTACGACCGCCGCGCGCTGCTGCGCTTCATGGCGGACGTCAAGTCCGGGGCGCAGGAGGTGCGCGCGCCCGTGTACTCGCACATCACCTACGACATCGTGCCGGGCGAGGAACAGGTGGTGCACCGTCCCGACGTGCTGATCGTGGAGGGACTCAACGTGCTGGCCCCGCCGCGCACCCGGGCCGACGGCACCGCCGGGCTCTCCGTCTCCGACTTCTTCGACTTCTCGGTGTACGTGGACGCGCGCGCGTCCTGGATCCGGTCCTGGTACATCGACCGGTTCATGGGTCTGCGCTCGGGGGCCTTCGCCGACCCGCGCAGCTACTTCCACCGGTACTCCTCCCTGTCGGACGCCGAGGCTCAGGCGACGGCCGAGTCCATCTGGGACTCCATCAACGGCCCGAACCTCGAGCAGAACGTGCGCCCGACCCGCGGGCGCGCCCGGCTGGTGCTCACGAAGAACGCGCAACACGAGGTGACCCGCGTGCTGCTGAGGAAGGTCTGATCCATGCGTCGCACCCTCCCTCTCGCCGCGCTGGCCGCGCTCGCGCTGCTCGTGGCCGGTTGCGGCACGCCCGCCGCGGGCCCGTCCTCGGCGACGCCGGCTTCCGGCTCCTCGAGCGCGGCCGCGTCGTCCCGCGCCGCCTCGAGCACGGCGCCGTCGTCGGGCACGCACGCCGACCCGGCCGCCCTCGACGTCGTCGTGAACAAGACCCGCCCCGTGGCCCCGCCCGACTGGGCGCCCTCGGATCTGGTGGCCGTGCCCGGCAGCGAGCTGCCCCTGCGGGCGGAGGCCGCGACGGCGGCCGGTGACCTGCTGGATGCCGCCGCGGCGGCGGGTCACCGCCTCACCACCCTGAGCGCCTACCGCTCGTACGACTACCAGGTCCGGACGTACGGCCACTGGGTCGACGAGCTGGGCCACGCCGAGGCCGACCGCGTCTCCGCTCGTCCGGGGTACTCCGAGCACCAGACCGGCCTGGCCTGGGACGTGGGCGACGCCGCGACCCCCGCGTGTGACCTGGAAGCGTGCTTCGGCGACACCGCCGCGGGCCGTTGGGTGGCCGCGCACGCCGCCGAGTACGGGTTCGTCATCCGCTATCCCGCCGGAGCCGAGGACGTGACGGGCTTCGCCCACGAGCCCTGGCATCTGCGCTACGTCGGGTCCGCGGAGGCGGCCCGGGTCGAGGCGGCCGGCGGCGTCCTCGAGACCGCGCGGGGTCTGCCGCCGGCGCCGGACTACGCGGACTGAGACGCACGACTCGCTCGACGGTGTACCGCGCCGCCTTCGTGACACGTGGGATTCTCCCCATGCTCCAGGGATTCAAAGACTTCATCATGAAGGGCAACGTCCTCGACCTTGCCGTCGCCGTCATCATCGGCGCCGCCTTCGGCAAGATCGTGAACGCGCTCGTCGAGGCGGTCCTCATGCCGCTCATCGCCGCCGCCGTGGGCTCGCCGAACTTCGACTCGTTCGCCGTGCTGACGGTCAACGGCAACGACGTGAAGTTCGGCGTGCTGCTCACCGCGATCGTCAACTTCCTGCTCATCGCCGCGGCCGTGTACTTCGCCATCGTGATGCCGATGAACAAGATGATCGAGGCCCGCAACCGCCGCCTCGGCATCGACCCCGCCGAGGAGGAGGTGGCCGCCGACGTCGCCGTGCTCACCGAGATCCGCGACCTGCTCGCCGAGCGCCGCGGCGGCCCCACCTCCGGGACCACCACCCTCTGATCTCCCCCTGTCCGACGCCGAAGGGCCCGGGACGACTCACACGAGTCGCCCCGGGCCCTTCCTTCATGCCCTCGGCAGCGCGGGGGCCGTGCCCTCAGGGCCGCGACGTCGTCCGGTCCGCGCTGGACCCGGCGTCCGGGGCGACCTCCGAGTCCTGCCGGTCCGGATCCAGGCACGGCAACCACTCCACGGGGGCGCTCTGCCGCGCGCACACGGGCGCGTCCACGGCGAGGAACGCGGCCGACCACAGGACCGCCAGCCCCGCGAGCAGCCCCGCGAACAGGGTCCAGCGGCGGGGCCGGGGGGCCGCGTCCGACGTCATCGGTCCGGTCAGTCGTGCAGGCGCAGCTCGCGCTGCACGACGTCGGCCAGCACCTGGGCCTCCCGGCCGGCGGTCTCCTCGTCCGGGGCCTCGACCATGACGCGCACGACCGGCTCCGTGCCCGACGGGCGCAGCAGCACGCGGCCGGTCTCGCCGAGGCGGGCCTCCGCCTCGGCCACCGCCGCCTGGACGGCCTCGTCCTCGGCGGCGCGGGACTTGTCCACGCCGCGCACGTTCACGAGGACCTGGGGCAGCCGGTCCATCACCGCGGCCAGCTCGGAGAGCGGGGTGCCGGTCTCGGCGACGCGCGAGGCGAGCTGCAGGCCGGTGAGGACACCGTCACCGGTGGTGGCGTGGTCCGAGAAGATCACGTGGCCGGACTGCTCGCCGCCGAGCGAGTAGTCGCCGAGCTTCATGCCGGCCAGGACGTAGCGGTCGCCCACCTGGGTCTCGACGAGCTGGACGCCCTCCCGGCCCATGGCCAGCTTCAGGCCCAGGTTGGACATGACGGTCACGACCAGGGTGTCATCCCGCAGGACGCCGCGGTCCTTGAGGGCCACGGCCATGACGCCCATGATCTGGTCGCCGTCGACGACCTCGCCGCGCTCGTCCACGGCGAGGCACCGGTCGGCGTCGCCGTCGTGCGCGATGCCCAGGTCCGCGCCGTGCTCGCGCACGGCCGCCTGGAGCTTCTCGAGGTGGGTGGAGCCGTAGCCGTCGTTGATGTTGAGCCCGTCCGGGGACGCGCCGATCACCACGACCTCCGCGCCGGCGGCGCGGAACGCCTCGGGCGAGCAGCCGGCGGCCGCGCCGTGTGCGCAGTCCAGGACGACCTTGAGCCCGTCCAGCCGGTGCGGGAGGGTCTGCAGGAGGTGGAGGACGTAGCGGTCCTCGGCATCCGCGAAGACGCGCACGCGGCCCACGTCCGCGCCCTGGGGCCGCCGCGGCGTCACGCCCTCGAGGTGACGGATGATCTCGTCCTCCTGCGCGTCGGTCAGCTTCTCGCCGCCGCGCGCGAGGAACTTGATGCCGTTGTCCGGGGCCGGGTTGTGGGAGGCGGAGATCATCACACCGAAGTCGGCGTCCAGGTCCCCCACGAGATAGGCGGCGGCGGGGGTCGGCAGCACACCCGCATCCCACACGTCCACGCCGGAGGACGCCAGGCCCGCCTGCACGGCGGCCGCGATGAACTCACCGCTGATGCGCGGGTCCCGGGCCACGACGGCGACCGGGCGTCGGCCGGCGTCGAAGGCCTCCGCGCCGAGGACGGGCGAGGCGGCCTGGGCCAGCTGGACGGACAACTCCACGGTGAGGGTCTCGTTGGCCAGGCCACGGACGCCATCGGTTCCGAACAATCTCGACATGATCAGTCAGTGTAGGGGCCACCCCTGCGGCCTGCATCACGGGAGGGTCACGAAACGGGCCGGGGGGCGGTAGCATCGAACCGGTCGAGCCCCCGCGGCCGCGCGCCCGTCCGCTCACACCCGCCCGGGAGGCCCCGCCCCGAACCCGAAGGACCTCGATCCATGCCCGACGTGACCCCGCCCCCGCCCTCCCGTTCCTGGACGCGCCGCAGCGTGCTGGGCGGCACGGGCCTGGCGATCGCCGCCGGCGTGGCCGGCTGCGGGCGTGATGAGCAGGCCGAGCAGAGCTCGGAGGGCGACGAGCAGGCCACCCGCCTGCCCGCCCCGGACATCATCACCACCGCGCAGTGGGGCGCCATGCAGCCCAACTACTACCTGCAGACCCTGAACGAGCGCCCCTCCTACCTGGTGATCCACCACACCACCACTCCGAACGTCACGGACGGCTCCCGGGAGGCGGCGGAGAGCATCGCGCAGGTGATCCAGAACGCGCACATGGGCTCCGCGAACGACTGGGGCGACACCGGGCAGCACTTCACCGTCTCCCGCGGCGGCTTCGCGATGGAGGGCCGCCACGGCTCCCGGCACGCGCTCGAGGGCGGACAGACGTTCATGCTCGGCGTCCACGCGCTCGGTTTCAACGCGTATGCGCTCGGCATCGAGTGCGAGGGGCTGTACATGCTCAACCCGCCGCCGCAGAGCCTCTACGCCGGCCTGGTGCCGCTCGCCGCCTACATCTGCCAGCAGTACGAGCTGCCGCCGTCCCGCATCATCGGCCACCGCGACGTCACCGCCACCAGCTGCTGCGGCGACGCGTTCTACGCCAAGCTGCCGATCCTGCGCGAGGACGTCCGCCTCTCCCTGGCCTCGGGCGAGTACCACGTCTCGGAGGACTTCGGGGCGGACAACCTCTTCGACGACGCACACGTCACCCCGGAGTACCTGGAGGAGGAGCGCGGCTGAACCCGCACCCGCCCCGCACACGACGGCGCCCCTCACCGGAAGATGAGGGGCGCCGTCGTGTGCGGCCCGGTCAGCGCACGCGCGGGAACGATCCGCCGAAGACCTCCCCGTACTCGGCCAGCTCGTTGGCCGGGCCGCAGACCTGCGGGGCGGGGCGGTGGACGATGCGCTCGTCCTTGTCCGGGTAGGGCAGCGTGTGCCGCACATGGCGGATGGCCTCGAGGCGGGCGCGCTTCTCGTCGTTCGACTTCACGACGGTCCACGGGGCGTCGGCCGTGTGCGTGTAGAAGAACATGGCCTCCTTCGCGTTCGTGGAGTCGTCCCACTTGTCCAGGGAGGCCAGGTCGGTGGGCGAGAGCTTCCAGCGACGCACGGGGTCGGTCTCCCGCGCGGCGAAGCGATTGAGCTGCTCACGCTGGGACACGGAGAACCAGAACTTGATGATGTGCACGCCGGAGTTGACGAGCATGCGCTCCAGCTCAGGGGTCTCGCGCATGAACTCGAGGTGCTGGATGTAGCGCTGGAAGTACCACTGCGGGGCCTCCTCCGTGGGCTTCTCCAGGGTCACGGTCCGGGCGCCGCGGGGGTTGAGGTGCTCGTTGAAGCGCTTGATGGCGCCGCCCTTGCCGGCGGCGTCGCGGCCCTCGACGATGATCAGGACCTTCTGGCCGGTCTGCTTGACCCAGAGCTGCATCTTCAGCAGCTCGATCTGCAGCTCACGCTTGCGTCGCTCGTCGCTCTTGAGGCTGAGCTTGGGCTTGTACGGGTAGCCCTCACGCCAGGCCTGCGGGTCCGGGGTGGGGTCTTCTTCTCCCCGCCGAGCGTGCGGCCGAGCTCCCGGATCTCGTCCACCTCGGCGGCGTCGTCACGGGTCACGGCGAAGGGGTCCTGCGCGGCGTGCTCCACGCCGTGCTCGCCACGGGTGCGGGGTCAGGCGTAGGACTCATGTTCTCGGCCACGGCGGCTCCTGAGGGTGTCTTCGACCGGACCGCGCACCGGACGGGCGAGCGGCCCGTCAGGCGTCGTCGCCATGCGTCATCGTTTTGCCTCTGGGTCAGGTGCCGCCGGCCCACGGAGACGGCGAACGCCCCGCCCCGCTCGTGAGGAGCGGGACGGGGCGTCGGCGGGGGCACGGTGGGGACACCGTGCGGCGCAGGATCAGCGCTTCGAGAACTGCGAGGCCTTGCGGGCCTTCTTGAGGCCGGCCTTCTTGCGCTCGATGACGCGGGCGTCACGGGTCAGGAAGCCGGCCTTCTTGAGCGCCGGGCGGTTGTGCTCGCGGTCGATCTCGTTGAGGGCGCGGGAGATGCCCAGGCGCAGCGCACCGGCCTGGCCGGAGGGACCGCCGCCGTGGATGCGGGCGATCACGTCGTAGGCGCCGGTCAGCTCCAGCAGCGTGAAGGGGTCGGAGACCTCCTGCTGGTGCAGCTTGTTCGGGAAGTAGTTCTCCAGGGCGCGACCGTTGATGGTCCACTGGCCGGAGCCGGGGACGAGGCGCACGCGGGCCACGGCCTCCTTGCGGCGGCCGACGGCGGAGCCGGGCACGGTCAGGGCCGGGCGCTCGGAGGCGACGGGGGCCTCGGCGGTGGCGGTGGACTCAGAGGTGTAGCTCGTCAGCTCCACGTCGTCGTTCTCGTTGATGCTCATGGTTCTCCTCAGGGAAGGTCTGCGTCAGTGGCCCGCCGGGGTCACTGGGCGACCTGGCCGATCTCGAAGGTCTGGGGCTGCTGGGCGGTGTGCGGGTGCTCGGCGCCCTTGTACACCTTCAGCTTGGAGAGCTGCTGGGCGGCCAGCGAGTTCTTCGGGAGCATGCCCTTGACGGCCTTCTCCACGGCGCGGACCGGGTTGGTCTCGAGCAGCTCGGCGTAGGACTGCGACTTCAGGCCGCCCGGGTAGCCCGAGTGGCGGTAGGCGCGCTTCTTCTCGAGCTTGGCGCCGGTGAGGGCGACCTTCTCGGCGTTCACGATGATGACGTAGTCGCCCATGTCCATGTGGGGGGCGAACGTCGGCTTGTGCTTGCCGCGCAGGAGGGCGGCGGTGTGGGAGGCCAGGCGGCCGAGGACGACGTCGGTGGCATCGATGATGTGCCACTGACGGTCGGCGTCACCAGGCTTGGGAGAGTACGTACGCACGTTGTCTGCCTTCAGGGTCGGTGGTGGTCCACAGCACCTGCCCGCCGGGTCGTGATTCCGGCGCGCTCGCGCTGTCAGTTCTCCGTGCGCGCCGGTCCCCCAGGTGAGGGCTGGAAGGCGTCCGGGCCCGATGCCCCGGGGGTGCGGCGCGAGCTGAAGGCCATGCAACTGAGCCACTCGCGGCACGACGCATCCGGGTGCGGGCATGCGCAACGTCCACCCATCCTACCGAACGCGGGCCCCGGAGCCAAAAGCCGCCGCCGCGGGCGACCCCGGCTCACAGGGTCCGCTTCGCCCGGGTGCCCTCGGCGCGCCGGCGCAGCTCCTCCGCCTCGTCGGGATAGCCGACGGCGAGCAGCGTCAGCCCCCCGGGCGGGGCGAGGCGCACCTCGGAGTCGCGGGCCGGCCTCGCCACCCGGTGCGCGAGCCAGCCGGGCTCGCGGGCCCCCTCCCCCACCTGCAGCAGCGCCCCGACGATCGCCCGGACCATGTTGTGGCAGAACGCGTCGGCCCGGATCCGGATGCCCACGACGCCGTCCTCATCGCGTCGCACCTCCAGGTGCTGGACCTCGCGGATGGTCGTGGCGCCCTCGCGGGGCCGGCAGAAGGACAGGAAGTCGTGCAGTCCGAGGACGGCGTCGGCCTCCAGGGCCATGAGGCGATCGTCCAGGGCGGCGCCGTGCCAGTGGGTGAAGCCCCGCGTGCGCGGATCACGCGCGGTGGGAGCGTCGTCGATCCGATACTCGTACTCGCGCCACAGCGCGCTGAACCGCGCGTCGAAGCCCGCGGGAGCCCGCCGCGCCCCGTGCACGACGACGGCCCCGCCCCACCCGGAGAGCACCCCGCCGAGGCGGCGGGTGAGGGAGGTGGCCGGCTCCAGGCCGGGCCGGCCGCGGGTCAGGCCCGCCCACTCCGTCTCGGTCAGGTCGAGGTGGACGACCTGGCCGCGCGCGTGCACCCCCGCGTCGGTGCGGCCGGCGACCACCGTGCGCACGGGCCGGCGCAGGATCCGCTCGAGCCCGTCCTCCAGCGCACCCTGGACCGAGTCGAGACCGGGCTGGCGAGCCCAGCCGTGGAAGGCGCCGCCGTCGTAGGCCAGGTCCAGGCGGACTCGCACGGATGCGGGATCCCCGGGTGCCGGCGGGACGTCCGGGCGGTGCTGCTCGCTCATGCTGCTCCTCAAGCGGGTCGGGGCGGGGCCGGGGACGGCGAAGGGCCGCCCACCGGGTGGTGGACGGCCCTCGCCGGGGCGTCGTCACGGGGACGGACGCGGACTCACGCGATGGCGTCAGGCCATCTTCTGGGCGGCCTCGCCACCGGCGGGCTCGAAGCCCGCGGCCTTGGCCTCCTCGACGGTGGAGAACCAGACCTCGGCGGTGGTCTGGTCGTACCAGCGCGAGCCGGGGACGTGGTACTTCTTCGAGCTGGCGTTGCCCTTGATGGTGGCCTCGGCCGGAGCCGAGCCGTCCTCGTTGGTGGGCACGGCGCCGTCGATCTCGGCGGCGGCCTCCTGCGACTCGGCCACGGTGACCTCCTCGGTGGCGGCCGGGTCGACGGCCTCCACCGGGGTGGACTCGGCCGGCGCGGCCGGCGCGGACGCGGCGGCCTGCTCGGCCTCACGCACCACGGCCTGCTTGCCGGAGATCGGGTCCATGATCAGCTCGATCACGGCCATGGGCGCGTTGTCGCCCTGGCGGTTGCCGATCTTGGTGATGCGGGTGTAGCCGCCGTTGCGCTCGGCCATCGCCGGGCCGATCACGGTGAACAGCTCGTGCACGACCGCCTTGTTAGTGCGGTTCTTGGCGGCGATGAGACCCTGCACCTTGCGGCGGGCCGGCAGATCGCCCTTCTTGGCGAAGGTGATCAGGCGCTCGGCGTACGGGCGCAGGCGCTTGGCGCGGGTGAGCGTCGTGGTGATCGACTTGTGCTCGAACAGCTGGGCGGACATGTTCGCCAGCATGATGCGCTCGTGGGCCGGGCTGCCGCCCAGACGCGGACCCTTGGTGGGGGTAGGCATGGTGTTTCTCCTCGGGTGGGACCCTTCAGCCGGCTGCGGCGTCGGGTCGAAGATGTCAGGTGGTGCGGAATCGGCTCAGAAGTCCGAGAACGGGTCGTCGTCCATCTGGCGCGCGTGCGCCTGCGGGTCGTAGCCGGCCGGCGAGTCCTTGAGGGACAGGCCCAGCTCCTGGAGCTTCTCCTTGACCTCGTCGATGGACTTCGCGCCGAAGTTGCGGATGTCCATCAGGTCGGCCTCGGAACGGCCCACGAGCTCGCCCACGGTGTGGATGCCCTCGCGCTTGAGGCAGTTGTACGAGCGCACGGTGAGCTCGAGCTCCTCGATCGGCTGGGCCAGGTCGGCGGAGCCCTCGACGACCTCGGGCTCGTCACCCAGGTCGATGCCCTCGGCCTCGACGTTGAGCGAGCGGGCCAGGCCGAACAGCTCGACCAGGGTGGAGCCGGCAGAGGCCACCGCGTCACGCGGCAGCATGTTCTCCTTGGTCTCCACGTCCAGGATCAGACGGTCGAAGTCGGTGCGCTGCTCCACACGGGTGGCCTCGACCTTGAAGGTCACCTTGAGGACCGGCGAGTAGATGGAGTCGACCGGGATACGGCCGATCTCCGCGTCCGCGGACTTGTTCTGGGCGGCGGTCACGTAGCCGCGACCGCGCTCGATGGTCAGCTCCATGTCGAACTTGCCCTTCGCGTTCAGGGTCGCGATGTGCAGGTCCGGGTTGTGGATCTCGACGCCGGCCGGCGCGGTGATGTCCGCGGCGGTGACGACGCCGGCCCCCTGCTTGCGCAGGTAGGCCACCACGGGCTCGTCGTTCTCCGAGGAGACGGAGAGCTTCTTGATGTTGAGGATGATCTCGGTGACATCCTCCTTGACTCCGTTGACGGAGCTGAACTCGTGCAGCACGCCGTCCACGCGGATGCTGGTCACGGCAGCACCGGGGATCGACGAGAGCAGAGTGCGGCGCAGGGAGTTGCCGAGGGTGTAGCCGAAGCCGGGCTCCAGGGGCTCGATGACGAACCGGGAACGACGGTCGGAGACGACCTCTTCGGTCAGCGTGGGGCGCTGTGCAATGAGCACGGACATTTCCTTTCGGCGAGCGTCCGCCATATGACGCACGCGGTGGGTGGAAACGAGGACGGGGTGGGGGCAGGTCCGCAGACCTGTCCGCGCCCGCCCCGGGCGGGGACGGACGCGGACACAGCGCTCAGGTCAGACGCGGCGGCGCTTCGCCGGGCGAGCGCCGTTGTGGGCCATGGGGGTGACGTCCTGGATGGACCCCACCTCGAGGCCGGCGGCCTGCAGGGAGCGGATGGCGGTCTCGCGGCCCGAGCCCGGACCCTTCACGAAGACGTCCACCTTCTTCATGCCGTGCTCCTGCGCACGCTTGGCGGCCTGCTCGGCGGCCATCTGCGCGGCGTACGGGGTCGACTTGCGCGATCCCTTGAAGCCGACCTCGCCGGACGAGGCCCAGGAGATGACGGCACCCGTGGTGTCCGTGATGGACACGATGGTGTTGTTGAACGTGCTCTTGATGTGGGCCTGGCCCACGGTGATGTTCTTGTTGGCCTTGCGACGCGGCTTGCGGGCAGCCGATGCGCGAGTCTTGGGGGGCATGTGATTCTCCTCCGGGAAAGCTGCTGGTGCTGATGCTGCAGGCGGGGCGTCCGGACGTGGACGCGGTCACCGCCGGTGCAGGATCACTTCTTCTTGCCGGCGACCGTCTTCTTGGGGCCCTTGCGGGTACGGGCGTTGGTCTTCGTGCGCTGGCCGCGCACCGGCAGACCGCGGCGATGGCGCAGGCCCTCGTAGGAGCCGATCTCCACCTTGCGACGGATGTCGGCGGCCACCTCGCGGCGGAGGTCGCCCTCCACCTTGTAGTTGCCCTCGATGTGGTCGCGCAGCTGCACCAGCTGCTCGTCGGAGAGGTCCTTCACGCGGACGTTCGGGTCGATGCCCGTGGCGGCGAGGGTCTCCTCAGCGCGGGTCTTGCCCACACCGTAGATGTACGTGAGTGCGATGATCACGCGCTTCTCGCGCGGAATGTCAACGCCTGCAAGACGAGCCATGTGGCCGTCCTCCTGTTCTTCTGCAGCAGGGGTCTGCACCAGGGACGTCCCGTACGACGCGGCACTCGGCCACGCGGACCCGTCGTCGCGGCGCCGGGGAAGATCCGGCGTGCTCCGCGGCGGGCGTCCGCCGTCGTCGGTCTCCGGCCCCTGCGGCCGGAGGTGGGGGCCCTCCCCTCACGGGGTGGACCGCTGTCCCTGCTGTTCGGCCTGATGGCCGGTGGGTGGTGTGGTCAACGCGACGGCGTCGCTCCCCGGGCTCCCGGGGAGGCGATCAGCCCTGGCGCTGCTTGTGGCGCGGGTTCGAGCAGATCACCAGCACGCGGCCCTTACGGCGCACGACCTGGCACTTGTCACAAATCCGCTTCACGCTCGGCTGAACCTTCACGGCTCTTCCTCCTGCGCTCGCTTGGACGGGGGTTCTTACTTGTATCGGTACACGATCCGACCCCGGTTGAGGTCGTACGGGCTAAGCTCCACCACGACGCGATCCTCGGGGAGGATGCGGATGTAGTGCTGACGCATCTTTCCGGAGATCGTGGCGAGCACGACGTGCTCGTTCTGCAGACGGACCCGGAACATCGCGTTCGGCAATGCCTCCGACACCGTGCCCTCGACCTCGATGACACCTTCCTTCTTAGCCATGTCCTCCACAATCGTCATGCCCCGGTCACGGCCACGGAGGGCCGGTCAGGGGGCGGGAACGGGTCTGCTCGCGGGCGCACACGAGTGCGCGCACACGAACAACGTTCGATGATACCGCATTCTCGGTCTGAGAACCAGCACGGACGACGACGGCCGCCCGGCCCGCCGGACGGGCGGGACGGACGGCCGGCAGATCAGGCCCCCTCACTCCCCCGGCGGAACCGGGACCACGCCGAACCGGGCGAGCTCGGAGGCGCCGCCGTCGGGCGCGGTGAGCACCCACAGGCCGCCGTCATGCCGACAGACCGAGTGCTCCCACTGGCTCGCGCGGGCGCCGTCGAGGGTCACCACGGTCCAGTCGTCCTCGAGCACCTTGGTGTCGATGGAGCCGCGCACCAGCATCGGCTCGATGGCGAGCGCCAGACCGGGGCGGATCTTGGGCCCCTGGTGGCCGGTGCGGTAGTTGAACACGTCCGGCGGCAGGTGCATGGCCGAGCCGATGCCGTGCCCCACGTACTCCTCGAGGATGCCGAGCTCCTCACCCGGCTGCGCGGAGACGAAGTCGTCGATGGCGTCCCCGATGTCCCCGACGTGGGTGGCGGAGGCGAAGGCCGCGATGCCGACCCAGAGTGCCTCCCGCGTGATCGCCGAGAGGCGCTCGTCGGCCGGGTCTGCGGTGCCGGCCTCGGAGGAGCCCAGGATCACCGTGCGGGCCGAGTCGGCGTGCCAGCCATCCACGATCGCGCCCCCGTCGACCTTGAGCACGTCGCCGGTCTGCAGGACCCGGTCCCCGGGGATGCCGTGCACGACCTCGTCGTTGACCGAGGTGCAGATCGAGGCCGGGAAGTCGTAGTAGCCCAAGAAGTTGGAGGTCGCACCGCGTTCGGCCAGCACGCCCGCGAACACGGCGTCCAGCTCCGCGGTGGTGACGCCCGGCGCGGCCGCAGCCAACGTGGCGTCCAGGGCCTCGGACAGGACCACCCCCGCGCGCTGCATGGCCTGCAGCTGGGGGGCGGTCTTGAGCTCGAGCGAGCGGCGGCCGATCACGGGGTCAGGACTCCGCGCCCGGCTGGATCACGGGCAGGGAGCCCGTGGCGGCGCGCACGGAGTACACGGCCTGCAGCAGGCGCTCGGTGACGTCGTCGATCTGCCCGGTGCCGTCCACGCGGGCGACGATGCCGCGCTCCACGTACTCCTGGATGACGGACTCGGTCTCGCGGTGGTACAGGTCCAGGCGGTGCTCGATGACCTCCTGGGTGTCGTCCGCGCGGCCCTCGATCTCGGCACGCTTGAGCAGACGCTCCACGAGCTCCTCGTCGGGCACCTCCAGCTCGACGACGGCGGACAGCGACAGGCCGGACTCGGCGAGCATGGCGTCCAGCGCCTCGACCTGGCCCTTCGTGCGCGGGTAGCCGTCCAACAGGAAACCGTGCTCCGCATCGGCCTGGGCGATGCGGTCCGCGACCATGCGGTTCGTGACCTCATCGGGGACGAAGTCGCCGTTGTCGATGTACTTCTTGGCCTCGACGCCGAGCGGCGTCATCGACTTCACGTTGTGGCGGAAGATGTCACCGGTGGAGATCGGGACGATCCCCAGCTTGTCGGCGATCCGAGTGGCCTGGGTGCCCTTGCCGGAACCGGGAGGGCCCATGAGCAGCATGCGGGTCATCGTGTGTTCCTCACTGTCGATACGGACGGCGTTGCGGGATCGGGTCGGGGCTCAGCGCAGCAGGCCCTCGTAGTGGCGCTGCTCCATCTGTGCGCTGACCTGCTTCACGGTCTGGAGGCCGACGCCCACCATGATGAGGATGGACGTGCCGCCGAGCGGGAAGTTCTGGCTGGTGCCGATCACCGCGAAGGCGATCAGCGGGATCATGGCCACGATACCGAGGTAGAGGGCGCCCACGAACGTGATGCGGCTGATGACGTACTGCAGGTAACGCTCGGTGGGCCGTCCGGCGCGGACGCCGGGGATGAAGCCGCCATAGCGCTTCATGTTGTCCGAGATCTCCACCGGGTTGAACGTGATGGACACGTAGAAGTACGTGAAGCCGATGATGAGCAGGAAGTACAGTGCCATGTACACCGGGTGGTCGCCGGAGCCGAAGTACCGGCTCAGCCACGTGATCCACGGGGCCGGCGCACTGCCGTCCTGCGGCGTGTTGAACTGGATGAGGATGCCCGGGAGCATCAACACGGAGGAGGCGAAGATGACCGGGATGACGTTGGCCATGTTCACCTTGACCGGGATGTAGGTGCTCGACCCGCCCACGGTCCGCGAGCCGATCTGCCGCTTGGCGTACTGGACCGGGATCCGGCGCTGCGACTCCTCCACGAAGACGATGGCCAGCATGGTGAGCAGGCCGATCCCCATGACGATCGCGAAAACGCGCCAGCCCTGCGTCTGGACCACCTGGCCGAGGCCGGCCGGGAAGCCCGCCGCGATGGAGGTGAAGATCAGCAGGGACATGCCGTTGCCCACGCCGTTCTCGGTGATCCGCTCGCCGAACCACATGACGATGAGACATCCGGTGGTCAGGGCGATGACCACGAGCAGCACCGTGAGGATGGAGCCGTCGCGCAGCAGCGGCAGGCTGCATCCGAGCAGGGCCCCGGTGCGGGCCAGCGAGGCCATCGTGGTCGCCTGCAGCAGGGCGAGGGCGAGGGTCAGGTAGCGGGTGTACTGCGTCAGCGTCGCCTGGCCCTGCGGGCCCTCCTGGTGGAGCTGCTCGAAGCGCGGGATCACCACCCGCAGCAGCTGCACGATGATCGACGCCGTGATGTAGGGCATGATGCCGAGCGCGAAGACGGACACCTGCAGGAGCGCCCCGCCCGAGAACATGTTCACGAAGGAGTACAGGCCGCCCTGGGCGTTGCCCGCTGCCAGACACTGCTGCACCGCCGGGTAGTCCACCCCGGGGGCCGGCACGAAGGCGCCCATCCGGTAGACGGCGATGAGCCCGAGCGTGAAGGCGATCTTCCGCAACAGGTCAGGCGTCCGGACGATCCGGGCGATGGCCTTGAGCACGAGTCCTCCTGCGGTGGTCCTGTGGGGCGCGCGCCGGCCGCGGGGCGGGGCACGAGACGGCGGCCACACCGGGGCGGCCGCTGTGCGAGTCTACACGGACGGACCGAGGGCCCTGGTCCGGAGCTCCTGCTCCGGGCCAGGGCCCTCGGTCGATGGGTCGGCGTGTCAGAGGGTCTCGGTGGACCCGCCGGCGGCCTGGATCTTCTCCACGGCGGACGAGGAGAAGGCGTTCGCCTTCACCTGCACGGCCGCGGTGATCTCCCCCGTGCCCAGCACCTTCACGGGCTGACCGCGACGGACGAGGCCCTTGGACACGAGCGCGTCCACGGTGACCTCACCGCCCTCGGGGAAGTGCGCGGAGAGCTTGTCCAGGTTCACGACCTGGTACTCCGTGCGGAACGGGTTCTTGAAGCCGCGGAGCTTCGGCAGACGCATCTGCAGGGGCAGCTGGCCGCCCTCGAAGCCCGCACGGACCTGGTAACGGGCCTTGGTGCCCTTGGTGCCGCGACCGGCGGTCTTGCCCTTCGACGCCTCACCGCGACCCACGCGGGTCTTGGCGGTCTTGGCACCGGGGGCCGGACGCAGGTCGTGGACCTTGATGGCGTCGTTGTCAGCCATTGTTGACCTCCTCCACGGACACCAGGTGCGGCACGGTGTTGACCATGCCGACCGTCACCGCATCGGCCTTGCGGGTGACCTGGTGGCCGATCCGCTTCAGGCCCAGCGAGCGCAGGGTGTCCCGATGGTTCTGCTTGGAGCCCGTGACGCCGCGGGTCTGGGTGATGACCAGGGTGGCGTCCGAGGGCTGGATGTTCTTGCGGGTGGGCTCAAACACGGCTCACGCACCTGCCTTCGCGCTCTTCTGGGCGCGATCGTTCTCCATGGTGCGCAGCATCGCATGGGGGGCGATCTCGTCCAGGGCCTTGCCGCGGCGGGCGGCGACGGCCTGGGGCTCTTCCAGCTTCTTGAGTGCGTCCACGGTGCCGCGCACGATGTTGATCGCGTTCACGGAGCCCATGGACTTGGACAGCACGTCGTGGATGCCGGCGCACTCGAGCACGGCGCGCACCGGACCGCCGGCGATCACGCCGGTACCCGGGGAGGCCGGGCGGAGCAGCACGACGCCGGCGGCGTCCTCACCCTGCACCAGGTGCGGGATGGTGGAGCCGACGCGGGGGACGCGGAAGAAGGACTTCTTGGCCTCCTCCACGGCCTTCTGGATCGCGGCGGGGACCTCCTTCGCCTTGCCGTAGCCGACGCCGACGGTGCCGTCGCCGTCACCCACCACCACGAGGGCGGTGAAGGAGAAGCGGCGGCCGCCCTTGACGACCTTGGAGACGCGGTTGATGCCCACGACGCGCTCGAGGAACTGGTCCTTCTCGTCGTCCTGGGCGCCACGACGGTTGCGGTCGTCGCGACGGCCGCCACGACGATCGCCGTCACGGCCACCGCGGCCGCCGTCGCGACCGCCGCGGCCACCGGTGGCGCGCTCGGTGGTCTGGCTCGCCGAGCCCGACCCGGTCTCGGAGACGGTGGTCTCGGTGCTCTCGGTCACCTGAGTGTCCTTCTGGTTGATGTTCTCGGTCACAGCTGCAGCCCACCCTCTCGCGCACCGTCGGCCACGGCCGCGACGCGCCCGTGGTACTTGTTGCCGCCGCGGTCGAAGACCACGGCCTCGATGCCGGCCGCCTTGGCACGCTCGGCGACGAGCTCGCCCACGCGCTTGGCCTTGGCCGTCTTGTCGCCCTCGAGCGCACGCACGTCGGCCTCCATGGTGGAGGCGTACGCGAGCGTGCGGCTCTGCGTGTCGTCCACGACCTGCACGAACATGTGCCGTGCAGAGCGGTTGACGACGAGGCGGGGACGGACGGTGGTGCCGGAGATCCGCTTGCGCACCCGGAGGTGGCGGCGGGTGCGGGCGTTGAACTTGCCCTTGCCCTTCACCTTCAGAGTAGACATCACTTACCTGCCTTTCCGGCCTTGCGGCGGATCTGCTCGCCCGCGTAGCGCACGCCCTTGCCCTTGTACGGGTCGGGGCGGCGCAGCTTGCGGATGTTGGCGGCGGTCTCGCCGACCTGCTGCTTGTCGATACCGGCGACGGTGACCTTGTTGCCCTCCACCGTGAAGGTGATGCCCTGGGGCGCCTTCACCGGGACGGGGTGGGAGTAGCCCAGGGCGAACTCGAGGTCCTGGCCCTTGGCCTGCACGCGGTAGCCGGTGCCGACGACCTCGAGCTGCTTGGAGAAGCCGTTGGTCACGCCCTCGACCATGTTGCTGATGAGGGTGCGGGTCAGACCGTGCAGGGAACGGGACTCACGCTCGTCGTCGGGGCGGGCCACGGTGACCTGCCCCTCCTCGAGGGTGACCGTGATGGGCGTGGGCAGCGAGTGCTCGAGCTGGCCCTTGGGGCCCTTCACGGAGACGCGGTCGCCGTCGATGGTCACATCGACGCCGGCGGGGATGGTGATCGGGAGACGTCCGATTCGAGACATGTCAGTTCAGCCTTTCTTCCGTCTTGCCCGTCACCAGACGTAGGCGAGGACTTCTCCGCCCACGCCCTTCTTGGCGGCCTGCTGGTTCGTGAGGAGACCAGAGGAGGTGGACAGGATGGCGATGCCGAGGCCGCCCAGCACGTGGGGCAGGTTCGTGGACTTCGCGTACACGCGCAGGCCCGGCTTGGAGATGCGGCGCAGGCCGGCGATCGCACGCTCACGCTGCGGGCCGAACTTCAGGTCGATGGTCAGCTTCTTGCCGACCTCGGCCTCCTCCTCGCGCCAGTCCTGGATGTAGCCCTCGGCCTTGAGGATCTCGGCGACGCGAGTCTTCAGCTTCGAGGACGGCATGGACACGGTGTCGTGGTAGGCCGAGTTTGCGTTGCGCAGACGGGTCAGCATGTCTGCGACGGGATCGGTCATGGTCATGTGGGCTTCACGCCCTTTCTCGCCGTGGTTTCCGCCACCGGTTCACCGGTGGAGGACCTGTGGCGTGGAGGTCTTACTGGTCGGTCTTGAACGGGAAGCCCAGCGCCTTGAGCAGCGCGCGGCCCTCGTCGTCGTTCTTGGCGGTCGTCACCACGGTGATGTCCATGCCGCGCACGCGGTCGATCTTGTCCTGATCGATCTCGTGGAACACGGTCTGCTCGGACAGGCCGAAGGTGTAGTTGCCGTTGCCGTCGAACTGGCGGTCGGACAGGCCGCGGAAGTCACGGATGCGCGGCAGCGCGAGCGTGACCAGGCGGTCCAGGAACTCCCACATGCGGTCGCCACGGAGCGTGGCGTGCGTGCCGATGGGCATGCCCTCACGCAGCTTGAACTGCGCGATGGACTTGCGGGCCTTGGTGATCATCGGCTTCTGGCCGGTGATGGCGGTGAGGTCGGCGACCGCGCCGTCGATGATCTTGGAGTCCTTGGCGGCCTCGCCGACGCCCATGTTGACGACGACCTTCACGAGACCCGGCACCTGCATGACGTTCCCGTACTGGAACTGCTCCTGCAGGGCGCCGCGGATCTCGTCGCGGTACTTGGTCTTCAGACGCGGGGTGACCTTCTCGGTCTGCTGCACCTCGGTCATCACAGCTCCTTCCCCGAGGCCTTGGCGAAGCGGACCTTCACGGTCTTGCTCACGCCGTCCTTCTCGACGGTCTCGAAGCGGTAGCCCACACGGGTCGGCTTCTTGGTCTCCGGGTCCACCACGGCCACGTTCGAGATGTGGATCGGGGCCTCGACGACCTGCAGGCCGCCCTCGGTGGAACCGTTGTTGTCCTGGCCGGCGCGCAGGTGCTTGGTCACGCGGTTCACGCCCTCGACGAGCACGCGCTCATCCGCCGGGAACACGCGCAGGACCTTGCCCTGCTTGCCCTTGTCCTTGCCACTGATGACCTGGACGAGGTCGTCCTTCTTGATCTTGGCCATGAGGTCAGATCACCTCCGGGGCGAGCGACACGATCTTCATGAACTTCTTGTCACGCAGCTCGCGACCCACGGGGCCGAAGATGCGCGTGCCACGGGGCTCGCCGTCGGTCTTCAGGATGACCGCCGCGTTCTCGTCGAACTTGATGTACGAGCCGTCGGGACGGCGGGACTGCTTGCGGGTGCGGACCACCACGGCCTTGACGACGTCGCCCTTCTTGACGTTGCCGCCGGGGATGGCGTCCTTCACGGTGGCGACGATGGTGTCGCCAATGCCTGCGTAGCGGCGTCCGGAACCGCCGAGAACACGGATGGTCAGGATTTCCTTCGCACCGGTGTTGTCGGCGACCTTGAGCCGCGACTCCTGCTGGATCACTTGTCTCTCCTAGCGTCGCGCCGGTTCTCCCCCACGATGGGCGAGCCTTGCGGAACGGTTGAACGGGCATCCCGGGACGCTTACCCCTCCCCCGAGGCGGGCCGCCCGCCGTCGTCCCCCGGCGACGCGTGTTCAGACAGCGTCGGGGAGGTCGAGAGCGGAGGGGCGCGCAGGGCAGGGCCGAGGCGGATCCGGGATCGGCGTGCGCGGCCCTCGGCACACAGGATGGATGGTCCTGCCAACGAGAGGGCGCACGAATATCAGAGTCTAACGCACAAGGCCGCCCCGTGCCAGTGCACGGGGCGGCCCTCTGCGTCGCCGGCCCTCAGGGGGCCGGGTCGATCACTTGGCGCGCTCGACGATCTCCACCAGGCGCCACCGCTTGGAGGCGGACAGCGGGCGGGTCTCGGCGAGGCGGACGCGGTCGCCCACGCCGGCGGTGTTGTCCTCGTCGTGCGCCTTCACGCGCTTCGAGGTCTTCAGCACCTTGCCGTAGAGCGAGTGCTTCTTGCGGTCCTCGACCTCGACGACGATGGTCTTGTCCATCTTGTCGGAGACGACGATGCCACGGAGGGCCTTGCGGTAGCCGCGCTCCTCGGAGACGGCCGGGGTCTGCTCGGTCACTTGGCAGCCTCCTCGTTCTTCTCGGCCTGCGCCTCGGCGGCGACATCGCCGCGGATGCCCAGCTCGCGCTCGCGCAGGATCGTGTAGATGCGCGCGATGTCACGCTTGACGGCCTTCAGCCGGCTGGCGTTGTCCAGCTGACCGGTGGCGGCCTGGAAGCGCAGGTTGAACAGCTCCTCCTTGGAGGACTTCAGGGCCTCCAGCAGGCGGGCGTTGTCCATCCCGTCCAGGGACTCGACGTTCAGATCCTTGGTGCCGATCGCCATGGGATCACTCACCACCCTCTCGACGGATGATACGGGCCTTCAGCGGCAGCTTGTGGATGGCCAGGCGGAGCGCCTCACGGGCGACGTCCTCCGTGACACCCGACAGCTCGAAGAGCACGCGTCCGGGCTTGACGTTGGCGACCCACCACTCCGGCGAGCCCTTGCCGGAGCCCATGCGGGTCTCGGCGGGCTTCTTGGTGATCGGACGGTCCGGGTAGATGTTGATCCAGACCTTGCCGCCACGCTTGATGTAGCGGGTCATGGCGATACGGGCGGCCTCGATCTGACGGTTGGTCACATAGGCCGGCGTGAGCGCCTGGATGCCCCACTCGCCGAACGTCACGGTGGTGCCGCCCTTGGCGGCGCCGGAACGCTTGGGGTGGTGCTGCTTGCGGTGCTTGACGCGACGGGGGATCAGCATCAGGCGTTGCCTCCTTCAGCGGGAGCGGCGGCCGGGGTCTCGGCGCCGGCGCCGGCGTTCTCCTGGCGGGGAGCACGCTCGGCGCGATCGTTGCGACGACGACGCTCGCCGCCGCCACGGCGCTCGCCGCCACGGCCACGGCCGGAGGGCTGCGCGGCCTCCTTGGCCGCGAGCTCCTTGGCGGTCAGGTCGCCCTTGTAGATCCAGACCTTCACGCCGATGCGGCCGAAGGTGGTCTTGGCCTCGAACTTGCCGAAGTCGATGTTCGCGCGGAGGGTGTGCAGCGGCACGCGACCCTCGCGGTAGAACTCCGAGCGGCTCATCTCGGCGCCGCCGAGGCGGCCGGAGCACTGGATGCGGATGCCCTGCGCGCCGGCGCGCATGGCGGACTGGATCGCCTTCTTCATCGCACGGCGGAACGCCACGCGGGAGGCGAGCTGCTCGGCCACACCCTGCGCCACCAGCTGGGCATCGGTCTCGGGGTTCTTGACCTCGAGGATGTTCAGCTGGATCTGCTTGCCGGTGAGCTTCTCGAGCTCACCGCGGATGCGGTCGGCCTCGGCGCCGCGGCGGCCGATCACGATGCCCGGACGCGCGGTGTGGATGTCCACGCGCACGCGGTCACGGGTGCGCTCGATCTCCACCTTGGAGATGCCGGCGCGCTCCATGCCGGTGGTCATCAGCTCGCGGATCTTGACGTCCTCCTTGAGGAAGTCAGCGTAGCGCTGGCCCTCCTTGTGGGAGTCCGCGAACCAGTGCGAGACGTGGTCGGTGGTGATGCCGAGGCGGAACCCGTTGGGGTTGATCTTCTGTCCCATTGTCAGTTCCCACCCTTCTCGTCCTTGGACGCCACGACCACGGTCACGTGGCTCGTGCGCTTGTTGATGCGGTACGCGCGGCCCTGAGCACGGGGCTGGAACCGCTTCATGGTCGGGCCCTCGTCCACGAAGGCCTCGGTGATGTAGAGGGCGTCCTCGTCGAAGGCCTGGCCCTCGCGGTCCGCCTTGACACGGGCGTTCGCCACCGCGGAGGTCACCAGCTTGTACACCGGCTCCGAAGCACCCTGCTGGGCGAACTTCAGGATGGCCAGTGCTTCGGTGGCCTGCTTGCCACGGACCAGGTCGACGACGCGCCGGGCCTTCATCGGCGTCACGCGCAGGTGGCGCGCAATTGCCTTGGCTTCCATTGCTTCTCTCTTTCGATTCTCGAGAAGGTCAAGCATGCTGTGCCCTCAGGCTCAGCGACGCTTGCCCTTCTTGTCGTCCTTCACGTGGCCGCGGTAGGTCCGGGTCGGGGCGAACTCGCCCAGCTTGTGACCCACCATGGACTCGGTGACGAACACCGGGACGTGCTTGCGTCCGTCGTGGACCGCGATGGTGTGACCCAGCATGTCCGGGATGATCATCGACCGGCGGGACCAGGTCTTGATGACGTTCTTGCTGCCCTTCTCGTTCTCGGCCAGAACCTTCAGGTAGAGGTGCTGATCGACGAAGGGGCCCTTCTTCAGGCTGCGAGGCATGTCTTCCCTGCTCCCTTATCGCTTGTTCTTGCCGGTACGACGGCGACGCACGATGAGCTTGTCGCTTTCCTTGTTCGGACGACGCGTGCGGCCCTCGGGCTTGCCGTTCCGGTTGACGGGGTGACGACCGCCGGAGGTCTTGCCCTCGCCACCGCCGTGCGGGTGGTCGACCGGGTTCATGACGACACCGCGGACGGTCGGGCGGACGCCCTTCCAGCGCATGCGGCCGGCCTTGCCCCAGTTGATGTTCGACTGCTCGGCGTTGCCGACCTCGCCGATCGTGGCGCGGCAGCGCACGTCGACGTTGCGGATCTCCCCGGAGGGCAGGCGCAGCTGGGCGTACTTGCCCTCGCGGGCGACCAGCTGCACGGAGGCGCCGGCGGAGCGGGCCATCTTGGCGCCGCCGCCGGGGCGCAGCTCCACCGCGTGGATGGTGGTGCCCACGGGGATGTTGCGCATCGGGAGGTTGTTGCCGGGCTTGATGTCGGCGTTCGGGCCGGCCTCGACCACGTCGCCCTGCTTCAGCTTGGCCGGGGCCAGGATGTAGCGCTTGGCGCCGTCCGCGTAGTGCAGCAGCGCGATGCGGGCGGTGCGGTTCGGGTCGTACTCGATGTGCGCGACGGTGGCGGGCACGCCGTCCTTGTCGTGGCGACGGAAGTCGACCAGGCGGTACTGGCGCTTGTGGCCGCCGCCCTTGTGACGAGTGGTGATGCGGCCGGTGTTGTTGCGGCCGCCGGTCTTGTGCAACGGACGGAGAAGGGACTTCTCCGGCGTGGACCGGGTGATCTCTGCGAAGTCGGCCACGGACGAGCCGCGCAGGCCCGGGGTGGTCGGCTTGTACTTACGGATAGCCATGTGTCAGTTCCTCGATTAAGTGGTCTCCGCACGCCGATCAGGCGAGCGGACCTCCGAAGATGTCGATGGTCCCGTCCTTGAGCGTGACGATGGCACGCTTGGTGGACTTGCGCTGGCCCCACCCGAAGCGGGTGCGACGGCGCTTGCCGGAACGGTTCAGGGTGTTGACCGAGGCCACGTCGACGTTGAAGATGCGCTCCACCGCCTGCTTGATCTCGGACTTGTTGGAGCGGGGGTCGACCAGGAAGGTGTACTTGCCCTCGTCGATCAGACCGTAGCTCTTCTCCGACACGACGGGAGCGATGATCACGTCGCGGGGATCCTTGTTGATGGAGCCGCTCACTGGGCATCCTCCTTCTTGGCGCCGGAAGCCTGGGCCACGTACGCCTCGTAGGCCGCCTGGGTGAACACGACGTCGTCGGAGACGAGCACGTCGTAGGTGTTCAGCTGGTCGGCGTACAGGGTGTGGACCGCAGGCAGGTTGCGGGCGGACAGGGCGGCGACGTCGTCGGCCCGGTCGATCACCAGCAGCACGTTCTTGCGGCCGGTGTTCAGGGACGCGAGGCCCGCCTTGGCGGCCTTGGTGGACGGGGTGGTCCCGGACACGAGGGCCTCGACGACGTGGACGCGGCCGTTGCGGGCGCGGTCCGACAGGGCACCGCGCAGGGCGGCGGCCTTCATCTTCTTGGGGGTCCGCTGCGAGTAGTCGCGCGGGGTGGGGCCGTGGACGATGCCACCGCCGGTCATGTGCGGGGCCCGGATGGAGCCCTGACGGGCGCGGCCGGTGCCCTTCTGCTTGAACGGCTTGCGACCGGCACCGGACACCTCGCCGCGGCGCTTCGTCTTGTGCGTGCCCTGGCGGGCGGCGGCGAGCTGGGCGACGACGACCTGGTGCATGAGCGGCACGTTGGACTGCACGTCGAAGAGCTCGGCGGGCAGATCGACCTGGATGGTCTTCACGGAGTTCTCAGCCATGGTCTCAGGCTCCCTTCACGGCGCTGCGGACGAGCACGACCTGGCCCTTGGAGCCGGGCACCGCGCCCTTGATCAGCAGGAGGTTGTTCTCCACGTCGATGCCGTGGAGCGTCAGGTTCATGGTGGTCTGGCGCACGGCGCCCATGCGACCGGGCATGCGCTGGCCCTTGAACACGCGGCCGGGGGTGGACGCGCCGCCCACGGAGCCGGGCTTGCGGTGGTTCTTGTGCGCACCGTGCGAGGCGCCCACACCGGCGAAGCCGTGGCGCTTCATGGCGCCGGCGAAGCCCTTGCCCTTGGTGGTGCCCACGACGTCGACCTTCTGGCCGGCCTCGAAGACCTCCACGGTCACGTCCTGGCCGAGCGAGTACTCGGCGGCGTCGGCGGTGCGCAGCTCGACGAGGTGGCGACGCGGGGTCACGCCGGCCTTCTCGAAGTGACCGGCCAGGGGCTTGGTCACGCGGCGGGGATCGATCTGGCCGTAGGCGATCTGCACGGCGGTGTAGCCGTCGGTCTCCTCGGAGCGCAGCTGGGTGACGACGTTCGGGTCTGCCTTGACCACGGTCACGGGGATGAGCTTGTTGTCCTCATCCCAGACCTGGGTCATGCCGAGCTTCGTGCCCAGCAGGCCCTTGATGTTCTGGGTGTTGGTCATAGTCTCTCAGCACCTCCCTCTCAGAGCTTGATCTCGATGTTGACGTCCGCGGGCAGGTCCAGTCGCATGAGCGAGTCGACGGCCTTCGGGGTCGGGTCGATGATGTCGATGAGCCGCTTGTGGGTGCGCATCTCGAAATGCTCGCGGCTGTCCTTGTACTTGTGGGGAGAACGGATAACGCAGTACACGTTCTTCTCCGTCGGCAGCGGCACGGGGCCGACCACCGTCGCGCCTGCGCGCGTGACCGTGTCAACGATCTTGCGGGCCGAGACGTCGATGACCTCGTGGTCGTACGACTTCAGCCGGATGCGGATCTTCTGTCCCGCCATGGCGTCACGCCTCTCTCGTCGGGTGTGCTGTTCCTGTCCCTGTGCGGCGGATCGGGTCCGCCTTCTTGTCCTCCACCCGCGCGGGGCGAATCCGGTCGGACCGGGTTCCTCGCCGCCGTCGGACTCCGGTCCACGCGGTCGGGCGTGTCGCATTCCTGGGAAGACACACGCCCGCGGCGGATCGGAGTGGTGACGTCACATCTGGGCCGAGCTGCCGCCGCGAGACACACGACGACAGCGCAATGGCGCTTGAGCAACCGAATCAGTATAGACAGAACCGGGCCCGGTCCGCCAATCGGCGAGCCGGGCCCGGCAGTCCCCGGGGCTCAGCGGCCCCACTCGGTGGGCGGGCCGGCGTTGAGCAGCAGCGTGAAGACGACGGCGACCACGGCGACCGCCACAAGCGCGCTGACCACTGGATGACGCAGCACCACGACGAGGAGCCGTTCGAGGGGCCTCCGCTCCCCCGGCGCACGGTCCAGGACCTGCCACCGCGGGGCCGGCTCGCCGCGCCGCCGCTGGGCCCGCTCGAACGGGACCGTCATGAACGGGACGATCGTCGAGCCGAGGCCGAGGAGCCCGCGGGTCACCGGCCATCGCCCGTCGATCCACACGGCGACCGTCACCACGAGGTAGCAGAGGAACACGAAGCCGTGGACGCCGCCGGCGACCGGCACCACCCGCTCCGTGACTCCGCCGTACTTGAGGCACATGGCGATCAGCAGGCCGGCCCAGGTGAACATCTCGGCCATCGCCGTGATGGCGAACAGGCGGCGCGGGCTGGGCAGGATCACCGCTCCAGCTCCCCGCCGCGGTTCGCGCGCCGGATGCGTCGGGCACGGTCGATCTCGGGACGGAAGGTCCGCAGCGCCCAGCGCACGGCCACGGCGGCCACGGCGAGCACCACGATGAGGATGAGCAGTTCAGGCATGTCCTCAGCCTAGCGGCCGCCGCCGCGCCGTCGTCAGACACGGCGACGCCCCCGCCTCCGGCAGACCCGGAGACGGGGGCGTCGCGCGTCAGCGGCTCAACGGAGCCACGAGACGGGATGCGTCAGATCACTTGGTGATCTTGGTGACGCGGCCGGAGCCCACGGTGCGGCCACCCTCGCGGATGGCGAAGCCGAGGCCCTCCTCCATGGCGATCGGCTGGATGAGCTCGACCGACATCTCGGTGGTGTCGCCGGGCATGACCATCTCGGTGCCCTCGGGCAGCGTGATGACGCCGGTGACGTCGGTGGTGCGGAAGTAGAACTGCGGGCGGTAGTTCGAGTAGAACGGGTTGTGACGCCCACCCTCGTCCTTGGACAGGATGTAGACGTTCGCCTCGAAGTTGGTGTGCGGGGTGATGGAGCCCGGCTCCACCACGACCTGGCCGCGCTCGACGTCGTCGCGCTTCAGACCGCGCAGCAGCAGACCGCAGTTCTCGCCGGCCCAGGCCTCGTCGAGCTGCTTGTGGAACATCTCGATGCCGGTGACGGTGGTCTTCTGCACGGGGCGGATGCCGACGATCTCGACCTCGGAGTTGATCTTCAGGGTGCCGCGCTCGGCGCGACCGGTCACCACGGTGCCACGACCGGTGATGGTGAAGACGTCCTCGATCGGCATCAGGAACGGCTTGTCCTTGTCACGCACCGGGTCCGGGATGTACTCGTCCACGGCATCCATGAGATCCTCGACGGACTTGACCCACTTGGGGTCGCCCTCGAGGGCCTTCAGACCGGAGGTGCGGATGACCGGGGCCTCGTCGCCGTCGAACTCCTGGGAGGACAGCAGCTCGCGGACCTCCATCTCGACGAGCTCGAGGAGCTCCTCGTCCTCGACCATGTCCGACTTGTTCAGGGCCACGAGCAGGGCCGGCACGCCGACCTGGCGGGCCAGGAGCACGTGCTCACGGGTCTGGGCCATCGGGCCGTCGGTGGCGGCGACCACGAGGATCGCACCGTCCATCTGAGCGGCGCCGGTGATCATGTTCTTGATGTAGTCGGCGTGACCGGGGGCGTCCACGTGGGCGTAGTGACGCTTCTCGGTCTGGTACTCCACGTGGGAGATGTTGATGGTGATACCGCGCTGACGCTCCTCGGGGGCGGAGTCGATCGTCGCGAAGTCACGGGCCTCATTCAGGTCCGGGTACTTGTCGTACAGGACCTTCGAGATGGCGGCGGTCAGCGTGGTCTTGCCGTGGTCAACGTGGCCGATGGTGCCGATGTTGACGTGCGGCTTCGTCCGCTCGAACTTTGCCTTTGCCACTAGTTCCTCCTAAGAACTGGTTCATCGTCAAGAAGACTGCTCAGCCGCCTGGGACGTGCTGACAACTTGACCGAGTCTACTCGGATGGTACGGGGTTGGGGAAATCCCGGCCTCACGAGGGCCAGTCCGGTTCCAGGCCGTCGGGACCGCCGAGAGCGGACCGGACCTGACCCGTCCTGATCGCGGACCGCCGCGCCGGGGAGGGCGGTCCGGTCGCCCCCGGGGCGGGCGCCCCCCCCCCCGCCCCCC